>LFTS01000211.1:0-2070 GCA_001513435.1 Gammaproteobacteria bacterium DTU040 | reverse complement strand
CTCACGCGCGTTGGCTGGTATGCGCGTTGGCTTGGCGATTGGTCACCCGCAACTAATCGAAGGATTAGAGCGCATTAAAGACAGCTTTAATTCCTACCCGCTTGACCGTGTGGCATTAGCCGGAGCCGCTGCCGCGTTTGCAGATCGTGAATACTTTGAGCAAAGCTGCGCTAAAATTATCACCAGTCGTGAGCAGCTAAGCGAGCAGTTAGCCAGTTTGGGTTTTGAGGTATTACCCTCGGCAGCGAACTTTGTCTTTGCACGTCATCCGCAACAGGATGCGGCACAGCTATCTATACAGTTGCGTGAGCAGGGTATTATTGTGCGTCACTTTACTCAGCCGCGTATTGCACAATTTTTGCGTATTACCGTAGGTACAGATGAACAGAACACAGCCTTGGTAGAAGCATTAGCCGAATTGCTGAATAAACAATAATTTTTGGGGGTGCGTCATGCAAAACAGTCAAAATCTAATTTGGATTGACTTGGAAATGACCGGTCTGGATACCGACAATGACCGTATTATTGAGATGGCCACCATTGTTACGGATGCCCAGTTGAATATTTTGGCTGAAGGACCCGTGTTAGCAATTCATCAGCCTGATGAGGTGTTACAGGGAATGGATGAGTGGAACACTAATCAGCACGGCAAAAGTGGCCTGACCAAGCGTGTCCAAGAAAGCTGTATTAACGAAGCAGAAGCAGAAGCACAAACCATCGCCTTTTTACAGCAGTGGGTGCCGGCAAATACCTCGCCGATGTGCGGCAATACTATTTGTCAGGATCGCCGCTTTCTCTATCGCAGTATGCCCAAGTTAGAGGCTTACTTTCACTACCGCAATATTGATGTGTCTAGCCTGAAAGAGCTGGCTAAGCGTTGGGCACCTGAAACGGCTAAGGGATATGTAAAGGGCGATGTGCACTTGGCATTGGCCGATATTCAGGACTCTATTGCTGAACTACGTTATTACCGTGAACATCTAATGAAATGCTAAAGCTGTGGTTTTCTATACAGCGTCTCCTAGTTAATTACAGACAAAAAAAACCCGCATTGGATGCGGGTTAAAATAGCCTAATGAGGAGATAGCTCTATGAAAAACAACTTCATTCTGAGTTACCAACTGGCCTGTAACCAGTGCTGGTAATAGTAATCGTTCTCATTTGTAAGCGCAAGCATTTTGTTTCGCTTATGCTAATATTTTGTAGTAAGTCTTCAGTGTGTGGAATTCCAACATGAGTAAAGAGCAGACCCAGATATTTAAAGTTATTTTTATTAACCAGGGCCAAGTGTATGAAATTTACGCTAAAGCTATTTATCAGAGTGATTTGTGGGGCTTTCTGGAGATCGAGGAGTTTGTCTTTGGTGAGCGCACGCAGATGGTCGTTGATCCCAGCGAAGAGAAGCTGAAAAATCAGTTTGAAGGCGTAATTCGTAGCTATGTGCCTATGCACTCTATAGTACGCATTGATGAGGTTGAGCGCTTAGGCGTAGCACGCATCAGCGAGGCGCCATCAGGGGGTAATATCATGTCCTTTCCTATGCCAGTACCCAGCAAATAGCGTGCAAAAAAAGCGCCGTAAACAATTGCTTACGGCGCTCATAACAGTACAGCCCGCTTAACTTATAAGCCCGCCAGCCAAATCAGCATGCAGACTGCGCTTAGTAGTGCCGCAAAGCCCATGGTAAGCCATTTAATCAGCGTTTTATGCTGAAATTTCAGGTCATAGAGCGCATGCCGAATACGATGTAGGCTATGGAAAGCCGGCAACGCAATCACCGCGCCCACAAACACCAAACCCCAAAAGCTAAAGAACCATGCGCTGGCTTGGTGATACTCCAACGTCACAATGCCAAGCGGCAGCAGCAGTCCGTAGAATAGAATAACGCTGGGCAAGAACACGGCAAAACACACACCGCCGCCACTAAAGAGTCCCCACCAAATGGGCTCGTCACTGCGTTTAAACTTTTTTTCTTGTTGCATTGTACTAACCCCAAAATAACCAAGCGACTAAAGCAAAAACGGAAACCACACCGGCCCATTGTCCCGCCACCAAAGCAGCGGCAGGCAC
>LFTS01000064.1 GCA_001513435.1 Gammaproteobacteria bacterium DTU040 | reverse complement strand
AAGATGGACTCTTCGCGATGCGTGCGCCAAATATCTCGCCAAGTAATAGCTGCCTCAATATTATAAGGCTTCGCCTTTAAGGTACGCATTAGCTCGCGTATAGGTTCGTAGTCTGCTGGCACGCTAAAGCCATATACATTAGCGTCACGCAATATACTGGTGTTGTGGTCTAAAGTTAAAAACACACCGACAACTTGGCCAGCATGGGCGGTATTAACATGCGCCATCGCTGCCAATGGCCATTCTGGATAGAGCCGCGTTGAAAGCGCCAACGGGAAGTCTGTGAGTTCTTGCTGATTGATAATACGTATTGCATCGGCTTGGATAAGCCCACGCTCCTGCATGGACTCCAACACCCCGGTACGCACAAAACCCGCGTCCACATCACCTTGCAACACCGCCCGTACTGTTTTTTCGTGCGGCAACTCCGTTTCAACGATGCTGTAAGAGTCAGGCTCAACGCCCAACTGCATCATTTCATAAACCTGCATCATATAGCCGCCCACTGAGCCCTGTTTTGGTGTGGCAATACGTTTCGTTTTTAGATCGCTGACGGCTTGGATATCGGCGCGCTCAGCCTTGGTGAAAATCACTCCACC
>LFTS01000223.1 GCA_001513435.1 Gammaproteobacteria bacterium DTU040 | reverse complement strand
GAGCAACCGCTGGCATTTAATTGGCGGGGCCAATCTACAAACTACCAATAACTTTCAAACCGAAGATAAAAGTCTGTTTGAAGATATCCAGCAAGTCAGTGGTTACGTAGGCACGCGTGCTTACTACGGCCGCCAACGCATTGATTTGGTTGCCCAGGGACAAAATTACCAGTTCCGCGGCAAAACCTACCGTAACTTATTCGGCGGTTTAGCTCAGTACAATTATTTGCTGTCACCCAGCACTCAGGTCAGTGGTTTTATTCAACATAACCGCCTTGATTATCGACTGGGTCAGTTCGGACCTGCCAATCACAGCAATATCAACGCCACTGTAGGTGGTGTATCGCTAGCTAAAAGCCTGCTTGATAACCAGTGGATAGTGCACGCTGGTTTACACCTTGGCCGCGACAGCAGAGACAAAAAAGCCGCGCCACGCAATATCGCCAGCAGCTACTACGGTCTGCGTAGCGGTGTAACTTGGCTGTGGCATGAGCAATGGCAAGCTGGAGTAAACCTGACCGCCGAGAAACGCAGTTACGACGACAAAGATTTGTTTTTTTACGACCGTAGCCGCAAAGACAACCTCTATAACACCGAGCTGAGTGTGCGCTACCAAGCCTTGCCTAAACTGGCTGTGCATTCTAACTACACCTTCAGCCGTAACGATTCCAATGTGCCCATGCGCAACTATAAACGTCAAATTATTAGCCTAGGGGTGCGCTATGATTTCTTCTAATTTTACCCAGCGTAGCTGGCAAGGCTTTTTAGCCCTGTGCCTGTGTTTGTTTACCTTACAAGCATTTGCCGCTACAGACGCAGCCGTGGTGTTATTTAGTCATGGTGTTGTAACCAAGGTTAATGGCTCAGAAAGGCTGCCCTTGGCCAAAGGCGATCAGCTCGCCGCTGGTGATACGGTTAATACCGGTGAAGACGGTCGCGTGCAGATGCGCTTTACCGATGGCGGCTTAGTCTCGTTGATGCCAAGCTCCAGTTTTGCCATCGACCGTTACAACCAACCCGATACGCAGGACGGCGGCTCGCTTAGTTTTCGGCTGATGAAAGGTGGTTTACGCACCATCACTGGCTCAATCGGGCAGAAAAACCACGATAACTACGAGCTGAAAACCGATGTAGCTACTTTGGGTATTCGCGGTACTGAGTTTGTCGTAGTGATTGACGGCGATGCCATGCGCGTGCAGGTTAACGAGGGTTTAATTTCCCTGCAAAACCAGTTGGGCGATCTGATGGTTCCAGCCGGACAAAACGCTGTGGTCTTCCCACAACAAGCACCGACTCTGTCTGATACCGCGCCGCTGTTTATTTCCAGCACGGCAACCAATGGGGGCGGTAGCACCACGCAAACCACCGCTGCCAGCAGCCCAACCAATTCGAGCCCTATAGCCAGCACCTCACAAACCAATGATTCACTGGCGCAGAGCTTGCCGGCACAGACGATGTTAAGTCCTGCTGAATACACAAAACTTGAAGCCCACCTATTAGGCGGTGATACTGTTGGCGGGTTTTCCTACGTTGCGCTGGGCAGTAATGGCATTAACGGCATCAGTTTTACTCAACAACAATTAGACAGTCTGGGATTAAGCTATACAGCGGCAGTTAACCAATACGCTGGCTTGTTTACCGGAAACGCTCAAACCATTGGTAATCTGACTTGGGGTAGCTATACAGACAGCAGTGGTGCTTACCCGGAAACATATTATGCTTTTTGGGGTACACCAGCTACTAACTTGCCTACTGTTGGAACATTAAGCTATAGCCTCTCAAGCCCTGCTCTAGCGCAAAACCATAATACTGATTCCAGCCTAAACCCAGGGCCATTACAAAGCTTTAACTTGAACATTCACTTAGGCGCTAGCACTACCTTTGATGTTGGGATGAAGTTTGCTAACTCTATGATGAATTTCACTAAAAGCGGCCTCTCTGGAAGCATGTCTGGGCCAGCAAGCTTTGCAATTGACTCGTTTGGAATAGACCCTTCCGTATGTAGCGGCAACTGTAATGTAGATGTTTCAGGCTTCCTAACAGGCTCAGGCGGTTCAAGAGCTGCAACCATATACAGAATTCAAGGTACTGACGGCGTTGTGAATGGCTCAGCCATCCTCGATAAGCAATAGCCTGTTTAAGTGGAATAAGCTATGAACCCACTCCAGCTTCTCTGGTCTGGCCGCAGGCGCTGGGTGGTTTTGGGATTGCTGTGGGTGCTGTGCATTGCCCTGTTGAAAGTCACCTGGCTCAGCCAGCCTGAACAGCTACCCATGGTCAGCCGCTTAAACCACCTGCTGTATGATGCGCGTTTTAGTTTGCTGCCACCAAAACGCGAAGCCAAGCTACCCATTGTGATTGTTGATCTGGATGAATTCAGTATTCAACGCGAAGGACGTTGGCCGTGGCCGCGCAGTAAAATGGCGCAACTGCTGCAGTCATTGCAACAGCAAGGTGCGGCGCTGATTGGCTTGGATATCGCCTTTTCTGAGGCTAGCAGCAACCCAGTGCAGCAAATACTCGAGCAAGCCAACCTCCCCGAATCCGCACAACAACAGCTACGTGAACAACAGTCGCTATTTGATCAGGACGCTATTTTCGCTAACTCCCTAGCCGGCAATACGGTCTTGGGGTATTTCTTTCATAATGACGGCCAATCCAGCGGTCAACTGCCCTTTCCTTTCTACCAGCTCGACGCTGAACAGCAGCATAATCAACTGCTAAAAATGCATAACTACAGCAGTAACATTCCCCTGCTCGCCAACCATGCTTTGGAGCAAGGTTTTGTCGTTACGCAAGCCGATATCGATGGCGTTATTCGCCGCCTGCCTTTGGTTATCGAGCATCAGGGGGATACCTATGCCAGTTTTTCCTTGGTCATGGCACAACTGGCGCTAGGCGAACCTTGGCTAAAGCTAAAACTGGTAGATAACGGTGCCCAATTTGTCGCCACCAAAATAGACATAGGCACTGCAGTAACAGTGCCCATCGCTGCTGATGCCAGCATGCTGGTGCCTTATCGTGGTGGCGCACGCTCATACCCGACGCTGTCGGCCACGCGCATTATGCGTGGCGACTTAAGCACTGTAGAACAAGCCGCGGTACAAGGTGCGATTATTCTGATTGGCACTTCAGCCATGGGGCTGTCGGACTTGCGTACCATTCCCCTGCAAACCAATTACCCCGGGGTGGAGGCGCATGCCAACGTTATCGATGCGTTGCTGCAAGCGGCCATGGGTGAGTCGGTCTTCTATTATGAACCTGACTGGGCACCGGCAGCTTCGTTACTGCTCTTGCTGGTCACTGGCATGGTGCTGGCAATTATTCTGCCGGGCCGCAGCCCGCTGTGGATGCTGCTGTATAGCGTGCTGGGCTTGAGTTGGGTGGTAGGGCTGAACTTTTATCTGTGGCAAGCTCACCACCTAGCCCTGCCTTTGGCTTTGCAGTTATTACTGGTGCTGGGTTTGTCTTTGTTTAACTTAGCCTTGGGCTTTTTTGCCAGCAACCGCCACCGTCGCGAAGTGCAAGAGCTGTTTGGCGCTTACGTGCCGCCGGCCTATGTCGAACGCTTACTAGAAGACCCCAAAGCAGCCAGCATGGAAGGCGAACAGCGTAAAATGACGGTGTTGTTTGCTGACATCATGGGTTTTACCACCCTGTCTGAGGCGTTAACCACGGCAGAACTCAAACAGCTGCTTAACCGCTACCTGACTAAAGTCACCGAGGTGATTTTTGCCCATCAAGGTACTATTGATAAATATGTGGGTGACATGGTCATGGCATTCTGGAATGCCCCGCTCGATGATCCGCAGCATGCACAAAACGCGGTACTGGCTGCGCTGGCCATGCAGCAACAAACGGCTTTATTAAGTCAAGAGTTTATCGAAAGTGGCTTGCCCGCGTTAGAAATCGGCATTGGTCTCAACACCGGCCCCATGAACGTGGGCGACATGGGCTCGCACTATCGTCGCGCTTACACCGTACTGGGTGATGCTGTGAACCTAGGCAGCCGCATTGAAAGCATTACGCGCTACTACAGCGCGCAGATTCTGGTGAGTGACGCCACCCAAGAGCAGTGTCCCGACATCATATTTCTTCCTGTGGACCGCATCCAAGTCAAAGGAAAAACCGAACCCGTCGAGGTGTTTGAGCCGCTCTGCCCACGGCAGGACGCAAACGAGCAGTTACTACACAAGGTGGCCACCTTTACTCAGGCTCTGCAGGCTTATCGCCAGCAGGACTTTAACGCCGCCAGCCAGCTCCTGCAGCAGTTACTCAATAACGCAGCGCAACAGCCCGATAACCACAGTGCTTTGTATCAACTTTATCTTGAGCGCTGCACTGACTTTATCCAAAACCCGCCGGCAGCTGATTGGCAAGCGGTGTTTATTCATACTAATAAGTGAGTATCAAAACATGGTTACCCCAGAAGTACGCCAGAAAAACCTGCTAGACAGAGTCAATCCGCAACAGGATATGACGCGCCTGTGCGCGCTAATTCTAGAAGAAGCACGCACTCTTACAGGTGCGGATGGCGGTACTCTTTACCTGTGCCAAGGCGAAGGGCGTGAGCAGCAACTGGATTTTGCCATTATCCGTAACTCAAGCCTAGGTATAAAAATGGGCGATGTAAGCGGTCGCCCCTTGGAGTACCCGGCCATTCCCCTGTATATCGACGATCAGCCTAACTATCAGCATATGGCCAGCTATGCCGCGCTAACCGGTAAGCTGCTTAACATCGCGGATGTATACCAGCAAAAAGACTTTGATTTTTCCGGCACTCAGAAATTCGACCAGCGTTTGGGCTATCACACTCAATCCGTACTGACGTTACCCCTACTGACGCGCAGCGGTGAGCTGGTAGCAGTATTGCAACTATTAAACGCCACCAATGAGCGTGGCGAAACCATCCCGTTTGCACCCTCTTTAGAGCCCTTGGTGCAAACCCTAGCGCAATTAGCAGCGATTGCTGTACAGCAGCAACACATCATGCAAGACCAGCAAGCGCTGCTGATCACTCTATCCGGTGAGCCCAATACCACTCAGCTGTTGCTGCGTATTTTGCAAGAAGCACAAAACATCACCCACGCTGATGGCGGTACGCTGTATTTGTTGCGCGATCAAAACGGCTCAGCACGACTCGATTTCACGCTAATGCATAACCATAGTCTGGGCATAGCTTTGGGTGGCGACTCTGCGCCTATTCAAGCGCCGCCCATAGAACTGTACTTAGCTGATGGTACACCCAACCACCACCATGTTGCCTCCTATGCAGCGCTGACCAAAGAAGTAGTCAGCATCGACAATGCTTACACCAATACCGAGTTTGACTTCTCCGGCACCAAGGCTTTTGATCAGCTGAAAAACTACCGTACCATTTCGTTGCTCGCACTGCCGCTGCTTAATCACGCCCACGAAGTGATAGGTGTATTACAGCTGGTTAATGCTAAAGATCCGCACACGGGCGAGACCGTGCCTTTCTCCGCAGACACTGCACCTTTGATCCGTGCTTTAGCCCGTTATGCAGCCATTGCACTTAACAACCAGCTATTGGTTGAAGAACACAAAAACCTGCTGGATGCCTTTATCAAAGCCATTGCCACTGCCATTGACGCCAAAAGCCCGCACACCTCAGGCCATTGCCAGCGTGTGCCGCTGCTCACTGAGCTAATTGCCCAAGCGGCTTGCGAGGATCAAAGTACCTTTGCTGATTTTGAGCTTGATGCCGATGGCTGGTATGAACTGCAAGTCGCCGCGTGGCTGCATGATTGCGGCAAACTGGCCACACCTAATTCGGTGCTGGATAAGTCCACCAAACTGCACTGCCTCAATGATCGTATTTATCACGTAGAAAGCCGTTTTGCCGCTCTGCGCCAGCAAGTTGAAGCCGATTACTGGCAAGCCATGGCACAGGAACCTACCGCTGAAAAAGTGCATCAACAACAACGCCAAGCGCGTCTTAACCAATTAGCCGATGATCTGAGTTTTTTGCAGACCGCCAATCAGGGCGGTGAATTTATGCACCAAGACCACCAAGCGCGCGTACGCTCAATCGCCCAACAACAATGGTACGACCATCAAGGGAAACTTCAGCCGCTGTTGAGCGAGGATGAAGTGGAAAACCTCTGTATTGAGCGCGGTACTCTAACGCAAGCAGAGCGCGATATTATCAACGACCATATGCGTGTCACCATTGAAATGCTGGAGTCCTTGCCTTTCCCGCGCAAGCTACGCCGTGTGCCTGAATACGCTGGGGGTCACCATGAAAAAATGGACGGCAGTGGCTTCCCGCGCGGTTTAACCCGCGAGCAAATGTCTATTCCGGCGCGCATGATGGCGATTGCGGATATTTTCGAGGCATTAACCGCGCAAGATAGACCCTATAAAGCACCCATGAAAATATCCCAAGCGTTGTCTATATTGCAGCGGATGCGCGACAACAACCATATTGATCCAGACTTATACACTTTATTTTTAGAGCAGCGCGTATGGGAAACCTACGCGCACAAGGCATTAGCGCCAGAGCAGTTGGATGTAGTCGATCCAGCCGCTTACCGATAGGCTTTAGCTGATATGCATCAGCGCACCATATACCAGCGCGCTGATTGAAACAGCCAAGGCTAAGGATGAAGTAAGGTGTTTTACCCAATAAACCGTCGTCGCCCCTAGCAGTGCGGCAACCAGCTGTGTCGGTTGCTGTGGATTCAGCATAGGCATAAAAGAAACCACCAACAATGCCGCAATAGCAGCCGGCCCAACGCCCTGTAATATGCGTACCACAAACACCGAGGCCGTTTTGCGCTGCCCAGTTTGCCAACTAAGGATACGCAAAGGCAGATAACGCAATAAGAAAGTACCTAGTCCGCATAAAGCCAGCAACACAAACTCATGCACTGTCATTGCGCCCTCCTACACTCGCAAATACCGCACCGGCAAGCATGGCAATCACCAATACATAATGGACCGGCAAAACACTGACTAATAACACTGCTGTTACCGTCGCACCACAGAGGCTAAGCCAGTGCTTTTTAGGCTGCATATCCAACAACAACGCTAAAAACAAAGCCGGTAAAACAAAATTAAGTGCTTCAGTGACAAATATGGGCGCATTCTGCAGCACATGATTAAACACAACACCCAGCACCGTTCCACCGACCCAAGCAAGGTAAGCGCCCAACTGTAAGCCCACATACCAAGCTTCACGCGCTGCTGGACTTTGTTGTCCTAACTTAGCCACGGCGCTGGCAAACACCTCATCGGTTAAACCAAATGACCAAGCCGGTAGCGGCAATCTGCGCGGCACAGCGGTTAACTGCCCGTATAATGCTGGCCCATAAAAAAGATGCCTGGCGTTCATTAACAACACTGCGGGTACAGCAACCCACCAAGCTGCACCGGAAACCAGCAGCGCGATAAGAATAAACTGACTGGCCCCAGCAAATACCAAAACCGAGGTGAGAATAACCACCATCGGCGACAGGCCGGCCGCTATTGCCGCCACCCCAAAAGAAATGGCTACTGGCACATACCCTGCACCAATAGCCATGCTATCCACTAACCCACGCGCAAAATAACGCCCTTGCATACAGCCCCCACACTTATCAGGCGCGAATTATATAGCATTAATCCTAGCGCTGTATGCTGGTGTTACTTTCTTTAAAAGTCCTCAACCGGCTGCTGCATACTTTGCTTAACTTTTATAGAGGTGAGTCTAGGCTGGTTAAAACTAACGAACATATAACTACCTTCCTCGTTCTCTACCACACGGAAGTCAGCCTCACGCGTGCCTAGGGGTAAAGTCTGCACAGCATCAACCACATTTTTCTTGCCTTCAAACTCCCGAGCTTGTCCTTCGATAAAAATATAGGTCAGCTCGCCACGCTCAAGACTTAAGCTTTCAAACGCGTTCACTTTCGCATCGTAATCCGCCCTATCTTGAACAGTACGCGCAAGCTCAAGCAGATCAAGACGCTCGGTATCACTGTCCATAGCAGTTAACGTAAAGGTTTTAGCAAGAGCGCCAGCTATTTGATAATAAAGCTGATCTTCATACTCATCAGCTAACATCACTGAAATAAGTTTGTCACCCATAAAATAAAAAACCGCCCCAAACTCATGTCCAATAAAATCAACTGAGTCCAGGCATAACGCTTCACGCCCAAAGTCTGTCGAGCAATCGTAAAAACCATCCTTTGCTAAAAACTCACTTTTTGCTTGATTGTATTCATAGGATTTAAACAGTTTGGCTGTTTGTTGTTGTGCGCTAGCTGGTAAGGCCAAAGTGGCCGTGATGAAAAAAAGTGCTAAATATTTGTACATTATTTTTCTCTTAAAGCGTTTAAAGTTGTTGTGCTTGGCAAAACCCTAACGCCAAATACCCGTGTTTTCGCGATAGGTTTTCATTACTTCAACATAGTTGGCACGGTCATAAGCACTTGGGTCGATAGCTCGCTGGCGACTCACACTGCCTTTAAGCTGAGCAACGGACTCATACTCATTGTCAACCATCCACTGCTCAAGATCATGCAACAGTCGTGAAATAGCACTGGGGCCTTCTTTAAGCAAAACACTGCACACATGCGTGATATCAGCACCCGCCATTAAAGCTTTCAGCACATCATTCACCGTATGAATACCGCCCGTCACCGCCATCGACAGCTTAACCTTGTCGTACAGCGTCGCCACCCAAGTGATGCGCAGCAGGCTTTCATAGCTAGACGACAGGCTTAGCGCTGGCTCCACCTCGCGAGTAAAGAGGTTAATATTGGGCTGATAAAAACGGTTAAACAACGACACCCCATCCGCGCCAGCGGTCTCTAAACTGCGCACAAAGTGCCCCACCGAGCTAAATTGCGACGACAGTTTCATCGTCACCGGCAAGCTTACATGCTGTTTAAGCTGTTTGAGTAAATCGATATAGCGTTGCTCTACCTGTGCGCCCGACTCTTCCACATTGGTCGCCACGTAATAAACGTTCAGCTCCAGCGCATCAGCACCCGCTTCTTCTAACTGCTTGGAATGCTCAATCCAACCCTGCTGGGATACACCATTGAGGCTGGCGATAATGGGAATCTCCAAGCTCTTTTTTAGCAACTGAATGTGCTCTAGATACTCATCCAGCTCAGTGCGAAAGCAGCTGTCATCATGTACGGGCAAAAATGAATCTGCCTCACCAAAGCCGATATTTTGCTCATGCAAAAAGCGCATGGCGGCTTCTTCACTTGCAATGATGCTTTCTTCAAACAGCGAGTGCAGCACCAGTGCCGAAGCGCCTTGGTCTTCCAGCTGTTTGGCGCTATCAAAATCGCGTGATAAAGGTGACGACGATGGCACGAGCGGATTTTTTAACTGCAAACCCAAATACTGGGTACTTAAATCAATCATGGTCTTTCTCCTGCTCAGCCGCACGTTCGGCCTCGCCTGGTAAGTCGGCTAAATCTTGGTAATGTGAGAAGCGTGCAATCACATCGCTTTGTGCCTGTTCTGCATAGGCTTTGGCCAGTTCTGGATGGCTGCGCTTGAGCATATTAAAGCGTGTCTCTGTGCCAGTGAACTCAGCGTAGTCAATCGACGGTGCTTTGGAGTCCAAGCGTAACGGATTTTTGCCCGCCGCCGCACGCGCTGGCTCATAACGGAACAACGGCCAGTGACCGCTGTCCACGGCGAGGTTTTGCTGTCGGTGGTTAAAGGACAAATCCACACCATGGGCAATACAGGGCGAGTAAGCAATAATCAGTGACGGGCCATCATGGGCTTCGGCATCGAGCATGGCACGCAGGGTTTGCATGTCTTTCGCCCCATAGGCCACTTTTGCCACATAAACGTTATCGTAGCCCATCGCCAGCATGGCTAGGTCCTTTTTCTGCGTTGCTTTACCCGCCGCGGAGAACTTAGCTACTGCGCCCAACGGTGTGGCTTTGGAGGTTTGCCCGCCGGTATTGGAGTACACCTCAGTATCGAGCACCAGAATATTGACGTTACGCCCCGAAGCTAGCACATGGTCTAACCCACCGTAGCCAATGTCATAGGCCCAGCCATCACCGCCAATAATCCACACACTGCGCACCACCAAGTATTCACAGACACTTAACAGCGCTTTGGCTTGTGGGTTATCCAGCTGTAGCAAGGCTTCACGCAACAGTGAAACCCGCTCACGCTGCTGGGCAATGCCCGATTCTTCGCTTTGGTCGGCGTTTTGTAAACCCTCGACCAGCTCGGCTTTTAATTGTGGCGCCAGTTCACTGAGCAGCTCGTGCGCGTATTCGGTTTGCTTATCAATCGACACCCGCATCCCCAAGCCAAACTCTGCGTTGTCTTCAAACAATGAGTTATTCCAGGCGGGGCCACGGCCTTGCGCGTTCACGGACCAAGGCGTGGTCGGCAAGTTAGCACCATAAATGGATGAGCAACCGGTGGCATTCGCCACCACCATGCGATCACCAAACAGCTGGGAGACCAGTTTTAAGTAAGGCGTTTCACCACAACCG
>LFTS01000067.1 GCA_001513435.1 Gammaproteobacteria bacterium DTU040 | reverse complement strand
GCATCTTTGCATGCGCTTGTTGCACCTGCGCAACAATATCAACGCCATCTAACAGCAGTTGTTTGTCGGCGGGCATGCGCAGTGCTGCGTGGAGTGCAGGGCGCTGTTCGGTGCTATTAATGCAATCGCCACGAAACATAGCGGCAATGGCACTATCGAGTTGGCACTGCTGTGCGAGCTGGATGAGCAATTGCAACGTCTGTTCGTCGATTAGATTTTTAGAAAAGTCCAGCATTACTCCTTCATGCTCAATAGAAAACTTACTAAAGCGCTGCGGGTGAGCAGTAAAAGCCGCTTGCATATTGAAGTTGTTCATCTGTAGACGGTGCGTCTGCAAAGCGAGCCATGCGGGAAGTTGAGAACTGTTGCGTGGGTTCTGATAGTGCATGCTGGATGTCCTTAATAATGCTGGGGTTGCTTATTCATTATTAAGCAGCTGTTTGATAATAACAACTGAAAGGGTTGCGGGACGTATTAATTAGGCGCACAGCAATCAGGTGTTGGAGCGCAACTTTTGCGCGATTTATTTTGTCCAGTGGTGTTTTGGTGCCGCCATCGCTCAGAAATTGGGTTCTAACAGAAGTTTCTTAGCCGTTTTTAACTGAGCAACTAATACGCCAATCTGAGCCCACAGCACGAATATCTTGAATATTTAACTCGACCGCCTCAGCCATAGTATTGAGCGGTAAAGTAAACAGTGGGTTAGCTTGACTACCGAGTAACTTCGCCGCCATGTAAACAACCACTTCATCGACCAAGCCAGCCTGTAAAAAAGCACCGGCGAGTTGGGGGCCAGCTTCGACAAGCACCTCGTTTGCCGCTTGCTCCTGCGCCAAGGTTTTTAACAGAGTGGTTAAGTCGATATGGCCTTTTTTTTCAGGAATATTAAGCCAGTGAATGCCGTTTGTAAGTAGTTCAGGCTTCTGATAGCTGGCCAGCCAAGCTTCCCCTGCCTGAAAAAAGCCATGAGTGTGGGGGACGCGCAAACGACTATCCACCAGCACGCGCATAGGTGTGCGCTGCATGGCCCAGTGTTTTTCCAGTGCTGGCAAGCCAAGCTCGTTTGCACGTACGGTCAGACGCGCATTGTCAGTCAAAACGGTATCGGCACCGCTAATAATAGCGCTGGCCCGGGCTCTTAAACGTTGCACATCGGCGCGCGCTGGCGCTCCCGTAATCCATTGGCTTTCACCGCTGGCCATGGCGGTGCGACCGTCCAAGCTCATGGCGAGTTTAACCTGCACCCACGGCAAGCCAGAGCGCATGCGCTTTACAAAGCCTTGGTTGAGTTGTTCGGCTTGCTGATTGAGTGCCCCGGTTAATACCTGCACTTCAATGCCCGCTTGCGTTAAGCGCTGCAAGCCTTGACCAGCCACTTGTGGATTGGGGTCTTGCATGGCAATGACGACGCGGGCAACGCCAGCTTGGATGAGCGCATCAGCACAGGGTGGTGTGCGGCCCTGATGGCTACAGGGCTCTAAACTGACATAGGCTGTTGCACCTTGTGCCTGCGTGCCAGCAGCCCGCAAGGCATGTACTTCAGCGTGGGCGGTGCCAGCCAGTTGATGCCAGCCTTCACCAACAATGGTTCCATCTTTGACAATCACGCAGCCAACGCGTGGATTGGGATGCGTGGAATACAGACCTTGCGCTGCCAATTGCAGGGCACGGGCCATATAGGCGTGATCATTCATTCTTGCGCCGGCTCTTGTGCCATCCGCTCAATTTCTTCACGAAACTCATTCAGATCTTGGAAGCGACGGTAAACAGAGGCGAAACGTATATAGGCAACTTCATCAAGCTTACGCAATTCGTTCATCACCAGCTCGCCAATCGTAAGGGATTCGATTTCTCGCTCGCCTTTGGCGCGCAGTTTTCGCTTGATGCGAGCCACGGCTTCTTCAAGTCGCTCTAAACTTACCGGACGTTTTTCCAAGGCTCTGAGCATACCCGCGCGCAGCTTGTTTTCATCAAAAGGCTGGCGGCTGCCGTCTTGCTTGATTAGACGCGGCATAATCAGATCAGCGGTTTCAAAGGTCGTGAAACGCTCCTCGCACGAAAGGCATTCGCGCCTTCTACGCACTTGGTCGCCATTGGCAACTAAGCGCGAATCAACGACCTTGGTGTCAACAGCGCCGCAAAATGGACAATACATGAGAGCGAATCCTGTAAGTTATCTAGGAGTACTGATGTTAGCCTATTCACGCGTAAAGCAAAATGATAGCGCGCAAGGGTTGCAGCTAGGCTGGTTTCCCAGCCTAGTATTCACTGCCTTCAATATACCTGCCTAACAAAGAATAGGGTTTGGCTTCCATGATTTCCACGTCGATAAATTTACCGATCAGCAAAGGGTTATCGCAGCGGAAGTTAACTACACGGTTGAACTCGTTGCGGCCTTGCAACTGCCCCGGATCTTTTTTGGCGTAGTCAGAGACCAGCACCCGTTGCGTTTCGCCCACCATGCGGCGGCTGTATTCAAAACCCTGTTGTTGCAAACGCTGCTGCAGAATATTTAAGCGTTCTTTTTTTACTACTTCCGACGTGTTGTCTGGCAATTCGGCAGCGGGTGTACCCGGGCGGGGGCTGTAGACAAAAGAATAGGAAAAATCGAAGCCTACGTCGTTCACCAGTTGCATGGTTTGCTCAAAGTCTTTTTCGGTTTCGCCGGGGAAGCCAACAATAAAATCAGAACTAACTAACATCTCAGGTACGGCGGCTTTTAGTTTGCGGATACGTGATTTGTATTCTAAGGCGGTATGGTTACGCTTCATGTTTGCCAGCACGCGATCTGAGCCTGACTGTACAGGCAGGTGGAGTGTACGTACTAGCTTGGGAATACTGGCATGGGCTTCAATGAGCGCATCGGAAAACTCGAGTGGGTGTGAGGTGGTATAACGAATCCGGCCAATACCTTCTATTTCCGACACCATCTGCAGTAATTCTGCTAAATCAACTACCTGCCCCACACCGTTAACGTTCAGCTCACCGCGATAACCGTTGACGTTTTGCCCCAGCAAGGTAACTTCGCGCACGCCGTGACCCGCCAGATGGTTAATTTCAGCCAGCACATCAGCCACAGGGCGACTGACTTCTTCGCCACGGGTATAGGGCACGACGCAAAACGCGCAGTATTTGCTACAGCCTTCCATAATTGAAACATAAGCCGTAGGCCCGTCAACGCGGGGTTCAGGTAAACGGTCGAACTTTTCAATCTCAGGAAAGCTGACGTCTACCTGTGGTTTGCCTGTGCTGCGTACAGCGGCAATCATTTCCGGTAGGCGGTGTAGAGTTTGTGGGCCAAAAACCACATCTACATAGTGCGCGCGCTCACGAATGGCTTTGCCTTCTTGGCTGGCGACACAGCCGCCCACAGCGATAATAAGTTCAGGGTTGGCGAGTTTTAGCTCACGCCAGCGACCCAGTTGGGAGTAAACCTTATCCTGTGCCTTTTCACGGATGGAGCAGGTATTAAGCAAAATCAAATCAGCCGCAGCTGGATCCTGAGTTACTTGCATTGTTTGGTGCTCATTTAACAGGTCGATCATGCGCGAACTGTCGTACTCATTCATCTGGCATCCGTGCGTTTCAATATAAAGATTTTTGACCATGGTTAAGTTACGCCCACTGAGATTCACAAAGCCGCATAGTATAAAGCTGCAGGTGCGCTGCAGCAAAGACGCGCATAAAATTTCTTGATTAAAACGGGCCCTTCGCATTTAAGGGTGTAGCTGATTTCTAAACCCTCCTGACTTCAGCAAGCACCTAGCGATGTAATTGGTTAAATTTCTAAAGCCCAGAGCGGTACCTCGTAAGTGCTCAAATCGCCCGTTGCTGGTTCCTGGTCGGTCGAAGTAGGTAAGGCCGCTCTGGGCGTATTTTTGCAGCGTTTTCCCCAAGGCTTTTACCTCGGTGAGCGCTTTGGGCAAGTCGCTGGCTGTAATGATTTTTATGACCACTTCAAGGTGGTGCTCATCTGCAAATAGCTGAAACAGCTGCTTTTTATTGGTGGTTGTCCATGTGGGTCATGCCTTTAGGCTGATATGTCGCCCTAAAGACACGCCCTACAGTTAGTGTTGGTGTAGGTCTGGCTTTAGCAATTTGTAGGTCTGGCTTTAGCCTGACAGAGATTCGCAGCAGGCAGGGCTTTGAGCTGGGTTTGTCGGCCTGAAGGCGCGACCTACAGGAGCAGCTCAGCTCGGCGGGGTTTTCATCGCGCATAAGATGCGCTCCCACAGTCTAACAGTAAAGCAAAGCGGTTTGCACGCAGCCGGTCGCTTGGCACAGCTCTTGTAGAAGCTTACATTTTCCAAGTTCCTCGACATTTTTTCCAGCTGCCCAGATTTTTCTACACCCTTAAATGCGAAGAGCCATTTTATGCTGATACTTGCAGGAACCTTAGTTTATCTAAAGTTAAGGCTTAAACCGCTCTAAAGTAGGCCTTACAGGCTGAATAGAGTGCATCGTTATACCGCCACCTTTGAGCGGGGTTTTTAACGCTTAATATCAAGGCTAATGCTCTTTATATAATAGAGTTATTCATTGTTGAAAAGCTGATTTAAAAAATATTCTAAGTGGATAAAAACAACCTAAGTCAGCGCTGTTTTATTCTATCAGTAACAGTTAATTGTACAGCGTTGGGGCGCTCTTATTTATAGGGATTATCTCTGTAAGCGCACAGTTATTTTACAGTTTTTGTTGTGGCCTGACTTCGTGGTATTGGCGCTCTAGAGCCTTTAGATGCTTGTGAAGCATTTAAGTTTTAATTTAATTATATTTGCATACAGTCTGGTTTTTGTGCGGTTTGGATAGCGAACTGTAGGTGCTGAATGGGTTTTCTGTAACTGGGTAAAGGAGTTATTTGCGGGGTGTTATTTGGGCGTGTTTGGGTCTTTGAAAAGTGCAGAAATCATAGATTAATTGGGCGTAAAAGGCGCATTAAAAATAGGGCTTTTGGCAGGCTTTATTGGGCTTATTTCCTATCATAAAAAAGTGAGTGATGGCTAATGCTTGCACAAAAAGTTCTTGATTTAAGTCATGTGTTTTAGGTTTGTATGCTGGCTACTATGCAAGCGCATTTTACAGATAAAACGATTAAAACCTCTGTCTAGGGAGCTATCCAAAATGCCAAATAACCATCCTTCTAATACTCTGAAGAAGCCAAGAATGCTTCCAAGGAAAGATCGTATGACTATCGCTGGTAAGATCTCAAAAGCAGGCTTTATCGCTGCTTTCTCACTGCTTGGGTTAGCAGTATCTCAAGCTAATGCTTCCACTGCACCAGCAATGACTGATGCAGAAAAAGAGGCTGCAAAACTGATTTATTTCGAGCGTTGCGCCGGTTGTCACGGTGTTTTGCGTAAAGGTGCTACAGGTAAAAACCTAGAGCCGAACTGGTCAATAACCCAGCCAGATGGCAGTAAACTCGAAGGCGGAACACTGCGTTTGGGTACTAAGCGTCTAGAAAATATCATTGCCTACGGTACTGAAGGCGGGATGGTTAACTATGACGACATCCTGACTCCAGAAGAAATCAACATGATGGCCCGCTATGTTCAACATGAGCCACCGATTCCGCCGGAGTTCTCCCTGCAAGACATGAAAGACAGCTGGAACCTCATTGTTCCGTTGTCTAAGCGTGTTACGAAACAGATGAATAAAATCAACTTGAAAAACGTATTCGCAGTTACTTTACGTGATGCGGGTAAGTTGGCGTTGATTGACGGTGACACACACAAAGTCTGGAAGATCTTGGAAAGTGGTTATGCCGTACACATTTCACGTTTTTCCGCATCAGGTCGCTACGTGTATACCACCGGTCGTGACGGTTTGACTACCATTATTGACCTGTGGCCTGAAGAGCCGATGACTGTTGCGACTGTACGCTTTGGTTCTGACATGCGTTCGGTTGACGTGTCCAAGTACAAGGGGTACGAAGACAAATATCTGATAGGTGGTACCTACTGGCCACCACAGTACAGTATCGTGGATGGCTTGACCTTGGAGCCGATTAAAGTTGTCTCCACACGTGGCCAGACCGTTGATGGTGAGTATCACCCAGAGCCACGTGTTGCCTCTATCGTTGCTAACCCGCTTAAGCCTGAGTGGGTAGTGAGTGTTAAGGAAACTGGGCAGATTTTGTTGGTTGACTACACCGACCTAGACAACTTGAAGTCTACCGCGATTGCATCGTCCAAGTTCCTGCATGATGGTGGTTGGGATGCATCGCACCGTTACTTCTTAGTGGCAGCTAACGCTTCTAACCAAGTTGCTGCGGTTGATACTAAGACGGGTAAGCTGGCGGCTATTGTTGACACAGCGAAAATTCCTCACCCGGGCCGTGGAGCGAACTTTACTCACCCAGAGTTTGGACCGGTATGGTCTACGGGTCACCTTGGTGATGACGTTGTTTCTTTAATCTCAACCCCATCGGAAGAGAAAAAGAACGCTAAATACAAAAAACACAACTGGAAAGTTGTTCAAGAGTTGAAGATGCCAGGCGCGGGCAACCTTTTTGTTAAAACCCACCCTAAATCTAAAAACTTTTGGGCGGACGCGCCTATGAACCCAGAGCGTGAAATCGCTGAGTCTGTTTATGTGTTTGACTTAAACGACCTGAACAAAGAGCCGCGGGTGTTGAACGTTGGTAAAGATTCAGGTTTACCAGAAAGCAAAGCGATTCGTCGTGCTGTACAGCCAGAATACAACCAAGCAGGTGACGAGGTTTGGATCTCACTATGGGGTGGTAAAGCGGATCAGTCAGCAATCGTTATTTATGACGATAAGACGCTGAAGGTGAAGTCTGTTATCACGAGCCCAGAAATCATTACTCCGACTGGTAAGTTTAACCTTTACAACACCATGTTTGACGTTTACTAACTGGTTCAGTTGAACTGCTAAATATCCCCCCCACTTCGCAGATTCATGCGGGGTGGGGTGGAATAGGAAAGGAAAAAGCAAATGGCAGATCAAGACGGTAGAAACACGCAGAAGTCGCAGCAGCGAACTGGTTTTCTTGCATACCTGTGTCGCCCAAACGTGCATTACTCTTTAGCCAGCATACTAGTGGTAGGCATTATTGCCGGGGTGCTTTTCTGGGGTGGCTTTAATACCGCATTGGAAATGACCAATACCGAGGAGTTCTGTCTCTCTTGTCATGAAATGCGCGATAACGTTTATCCAGAATACAAAGAAACAATTCACTACACGAACCGCACCGGTGTACGAGCGACTTGCCCCGATTGTCACGTACCTAAGGAATGGGGCTACAAAATGGTGCGCAAGATAGAGGCATCAAGAGAACTCTGGGGTAAGTTAGTAGGCACGATTGATACACCTGAGAAATTCGAAGCCAAGCGTTTAACCCTGGCCCGCAGCGAGTGGAAGCGTATGAAAGCTTCAGATTCGCGCGAATGTAGAAACTGCCACAGTCTTGAAAGTATGAACATTGAGAATCAGAAGCAGCGGGCACGCAAGCAACATGAAATGGCGCTGGCAGATAACATGACCTGCATCGACTGTCATAAGGGCATTGCTCACCATTTGCCTGAAGGAATGACTGACGAAGATTATGATTAAAAAGCAATACAGAATACAGGTAATCAATTGGGGAGTAAGCGATTATGAAAAAAATTATGATGACCAGCGTAGCGGGTGCTATCTTTACACTTACCGCAGGCAGTGCACTAGCCGGTGCACCTGCAGATTGGAGTAAGGTTCCAGCAACCAGCATCTCTCTGCTCTATCCAGGCGTCTCACCGATTGAGTGGATTACCAAAGGAACTGAACACGGTGGTGCGCGCGTATTACGTAAGGGTGAAACCTGCGCCGGGTGTCACTCAGAAGAAGTAGGTGATATGGGCCGGCTAATTGTCAGCGGCGGTAAAATTGAACCCACTCCTATTCCGGGTAAAGCCCCCTTTATAGACGCCAAAGTACAGGCAGCTAATGACGGCGAAAATCTGTATTTGCGTTTTGTATGGAAGCAGCCAGCAGCATCGGATGCCCCCAAGATGGATGAAAACAACCCAGTAAAAATCGCTTATATGCTTGAAGCCGGTGACAAAGTCGAGTTGGCTGGGCAGAGCGGTTGCTGGGGCAGCTGTCACGGTGATGCGCGCACCATGCCGGGTGCTGCAGAGACTAAAACAAAGTATGTAAAAGGCGGCTCACTGGCTGATGGTGTGTTCTACGATTTAAACCAGTGGCGCAGTGGTGAAAATAAAGCCTATGACGGCTATGTGGCCACTGAGCGAGTAATGGAAGGCGGACAAGCGCTGGTTAGCGCAGATGGGAAACTTACCGACGGTGTTTGGACTGTAGAGTTCACACGTAAACTAAGAGGTGGCGAGGGCGATGTAGCACTTGAGTCGGGTAAAACCTATAACTTTGGTTTCGCCATCCATGACGACAGCTCTATAGGCCGTTTTCACCATGTATCGCTTGGCTATAAGCTAGGTATCGATACCGAGGCTGATATCACTGCGCTTAAGCAGTAAATGGAGTTTTTGGTTAACGGCGCTGTAACGCTTGCCTAAGTTACAGCGCCTTTTTTTTGCCAGCTTTATTTATCCAGAAACGAAAAAACCCGTTAAGCGTTAACTTAACGGGTTTTCGTAATATGGCGCAGTGGACGGGACTCGAACCCGCGACCCCCGGCGTGACAGGCCGGTATTCTAACCAACTGAACTACCACTGCG
>LFTS01000048.1 GCA_001513435.1 Gammaproteobacteria bacterium DTU040 | reverse complement strand
TACCTGAGCATGCTCTGCTCTTGCCATATCCACCAATTGGCTAAACAAACGCTCTGCCTGCTCAGGTGCTGCAGCAGTAGAAAAACCTGGGCGCAAGCCGCTACGCGTATCGGCTGCTAGGGTAAACTGAGAAACTAGCAACAAGCCACCTTGAATATCTTTGACTGATAAATTCATTCGTCCTTGCTCATCAGCAAACACACGGTAATTAAGCATTTTTTTAAGCATTTTTTGCAATTGCTCAGTACCGTCTTGCGGCTCTATTCCCACCAGCACCAACAGTCCCTGCTCTATTTCACCCACCACGCGCCCAGCCACCTCTACTTTGGCGCTGGACACGCGTTGCAGCAAAGCTTTCATTACTTAATGAGATCCGGGTTTTCCGGTGCCCACTCAAGGTGGTACTGGGTAATGCGCTCCACTTCTTCTTTAGAGCCCATGTAAACCGCTACGCGCTCATGCAAAGTGCTAGGCTCAATATCCATAATGCGCTCATAGCCATTGGTGGCTGCACCACCGGCTTGCTCGACTATCATCGCCATAGGGTTGGCTTCGTACATCAAGCGCAATTTACCGGGCTTATCTGGCTCACGCTTATCCCACGGATACATAAAGATACCGCCGCGCACCAAAATACGATGCACATCAGTGACCATGGCGGCAATCCAGCGCATATTGTAGTTTTTTCCTAGCGGCCCTTCTTCACCGGCACGCATTTCATCCACATAGCGTTTCACT
>LFTS01000025.1:426-10905 GCA_001513435.1 Gammaproteobacteria bacterium DTU040 | reverse complement strand
TTGCTGATGCTGGATGAGCCTGCAGCAGGCCTGAACCCCAGCGAAACCGATAATTTAAAGCAACTTATCAATGACTTACGCAATGAGCATGCAATGACAGTGTTATTGATTGAGCATGATATGAAGTTGGTGATGGATATTTCTGACCACATTATAGTGATTAACCAAGGCGCTCCTTTAGCCGCTGGCACACCGGATGAAGTGCGTAATAATCCAGCCGTGATTAAAGCCTACTTGGGTGAGGAGTAAGCGCATCATGTTAAGCATGAGTAATATCTGCACTTTTTACGGCAAAATTCAAGCACTGCATGATGTATCCATCAAGGTGAACCGTGGGGAAATCGTTACATTAATTGGTGCCAATGGCGCAGGGAAAACCACCCTGATGATGACGCTATGCGGTGAACCACAAGCCGCCAGCGGAGAAATCATCTATGAAGGTCAATCCCTGCGTGGCAAAACCACTGCACAAATTATGCGTATGGGCATGGCGATTGTGCCCGAAGGCCGCCGGGTATTCGCGCGTTTAACCGTTGAAGAAAACCTCGCCATGGGCGCGTTTTTCTGTGACAACAAAGATGTTCGTGAAGAGCGCTTAGAGCGCGTACTAAGCCTGTTTCCGCGTCTGCATGAACGTTTTCAGCAGCGTGCCGGAACCATGTCGGGCGGTGAACAGCAAATGCTGGCGATTGGCCGCGCGCTGATGAGTGAGCCACGCTTGTTATTGCTCGACGAGCCTTCCCTTGGTCTTGCGCCCATTATCATTCAGCAGATTTTCACCATCCTTGAGCAGTTACGTGAGGCTGGCGTAACCGTATTTCTCGTTGAACAAAACGCTAACCAAGCCTTAAAGCTGGCCGACCGTGGTTATGTTATGGAGCATGGGCGTATTGTGCTGGAAGACACAGGCGCTAACCTGTTAAGCAACGAGCAAGTACGCCAAGCTTACTTGGGTGGTTAATCTATTCAGTAATTTCCTGATGCCAACCGCCACCCAAAGCGCTCATTAGCTGCACACTGGCGGTTAGCTGACGGGCTTGTAAATCCAGCAAGGTACGCTCAGCATTCAACGCTGTAGTTTGTGCGCTGCTCACCGCTAAAAAGTCCACCATACCGGCTTGATACTGGTTTTCAATCAGCTGCAACGCTTCTTGCGCTGCCGCACTGGCTTGCGCTTGCACGCGGTATTCATCTTGCAGACTTAACAACTGCACCAGCGCATCCTCTACTTCAACAATGGCTTCTAAGGTGGTTTGCCGGTACTTGGCCACCTGTTGATCATAGCTAGCCTGGGCTTGCTGGGATCGTGCGCGGCGTGCGCCCGCATCAAACAGACGTAAATCAAACTGCGGGCCAATCGACCAAAAACGATTCGGCGTATTCAACAGTCCTGACCATTGTTCCGAGCGGTAACCGCCACTGGCATTGAGTGAAAAGCTAGGGAAGTAGGCGGTTTTCGCCACGCCGATTTCAGCATTGGCCGCCATCACCCGTCGTTCGGCTGCAGCAATATCAGGGCGACGCTCCAATAGACTCGATGGAATATTCTCTGGCAGTACGGGCATAGCGGGCAAGCCTGCTTGTGCGCTGAGTTGAAAACCCGTAGCCGGTTGTCCTAACAACAGAGCGATACTGTGTTGCAAACGCCGGCGCTGGCTGTTCAAGTCCAGCAACTGCGCTTCGGTACTGCGTAGTTGCGTCAGCGCTTGACTGGTATCCGCTTTAGTCACCATGCCGCTTTGATAACGGTTTTCGGTGATTTTCAGTACGCGTGCGTATGCGTCAAGATTGCGCTGCACAATGCGGATTTGCTCGTCCAGCGTGCGTAATTGAATGTAGTTTTGCACCAGTTGAGCTTGCAAGCTCAAACGGAGCGCTGCCCAATCAGCCGCACTGGCATCGGCACGCGCCTGCCCTGCTTCCACTTGACGACGCACCTGTCCCCAAAGATCGAGCTGCCAGCTAAGACCCAACTGCACGTTTTTGTTTTTAGTGATCTCGTCACGTCCTTGCGCTGAACGCGTGCTGCTGCCTTGCGCACTAAGCTGCGGATACAGCTCTGAGCGGGTACTGCCTAACGCTGCTTGGGCTTCACGCCAAGCAGCTTCAGCCGCTGCCAGATTTTGATTACTGGCATCGAGTGTGTGCAGCATGTCTGTTAATAGCTCGTCCTGATACAGCTGCCACCACTGACCTTTGTCCGCCAATTCAGCAGGCTCAGCGTGCTTCCAGCCTTCAATCTCGGTGAATTGCTCAGGTAATGGCTGTTCAGGACGTTGATAGTTGGGTCCCAGCATACAGCCCGACACAAACAGCATCGCCCCAGCCATTAAAAAAAACCGACTTACTTTTAACATGCCTAATCCTTTCATTAAATTCTGCATACCCTGTTATCCCAGTTCGGTTACTCGGTACTTACCTGCACTTCTGCATTCGCTTGCTTGCGGCTAAAGCGCTGGCTAAGCCGGTCAAAAAACAAATACACCGCCGGTGTGCTGTACAGCGTTAATAATTGACTTAACAGCAACCCGCCAACAATCGCCAAACCCAGTGGTTGACGCATTTCGCTGCCCTCAGCTCCACCCACCAGCAAAGGCAAAGCACCCAATATCGCCGCCATAGTGGTCATCATAATCGGGCGAAAGCGCTGCACGGCAGCGCTGACAATGGCGTGATCAGGCTTTATCCCCTGATCGCGCTGCAGGTGTAAAGCAAAATCAATCATCAAAATTGCATTTTTCTTTACAATACCAATCAGCAAAAATAAACCTAACAGGGATATCAGGCTGAACTCGCCGCCCGTCAGTTTTATCGCCAGCAAAGCACCTACTCCAGCCGACGGCAAGGTCGATAAAATCGTCAGTGGGTGCACATAGCTTTCATACAGCACACCCAACACCAAATACACAATGGCTATCGCCACCAACAACATGCCCCCTTGCATGCTTTGACTTTGGCGGAAAAAGCCCGCTGTACCGCCCAAACGCCCCTGCACTTCGGTTGGCAGACTGATTTGCGCCATGGCTCGCTCAATAGCAACACTGGCTTGATCCAAACTAACACCCGGCGCCAGCGCAAAACCGATGCTTTCCACCGCAAACTGCCCGTCATGCTGCACGCTTTCGTTTTGCAGGCTGGATTGCCAGCGGGTGAAGGCGGACAACGGAATTCGCTCACCTTGCGCGCCAATCACGTGAATTTGCTCCAGCACTTTGGGTGAGCCAATAAAACGCGGATCAACCTCTAACACTACGCTGTACTGGTTCAGCGTTTGATAAATCGTTGAGACTTGCCGCTGACTAAAGGCATTATTGAGCAACGCTGTGACCATCGCCATGTCCACACCCAGTCGTGCGGCTTGAACGCGATCAACCTCTAATGACAACTGCTGCGCACCACGACCTTCGCGGGTATCAATATCGGTCAACTCCGGTAAAGCGCGTAATGCATCACGCACCTTTGGCTGCCAGTGGCGCAAATCATCCAAGTCGCTGGCGAGCAACACATATTCATGCTGCGTATTGCCCCCTTCGCGCCCGCCAATAAACAAATCTTGCTCAGGCATTAAAAAGAGTCGTGAACCGGGTAGTTTGGGAATTTGGTTACGCAGGCGATCAACCACTTCTTGCGCTGTTTCGTCACGCTCATTCACAGCGTTAAGGCGCACAATCAAAAACGCATTACTGCCACCGCTAATAAAACCTGCCACGCTTTGCACATCAGCATCCTTTAGCAAGGCTTGCCGGTAAGCTTCCATTTTTGGGCGCATGGTGTGGTACGACAAACCATCATCACTACGAATCATGCCTCTTAACTGTCCCGTATCTTGCTGAGGCATAAAGGTTTTGGGCACATCCATAAACAACCAAACACTTGCACCGATCGTCAGTAGCAAACCCAGCAGCATCAAGGGCTGAAACCTCAGCGTCCAGGTTAAGCTGCGCTGATACCCCTGCAACATAGCTGTACCCTTGCGCTCCAACCAAGTAGGTTCACGCTCGGGCAACTCCTCTTTGAGCCAGCGCGCGCACATCATCGGCGTCAGGGTCACAGACACTAATAAAGAAATTAAAATAGCCACCGTCAGGGTGATAGAAAACTCTCGAAACAGCCGCTCAATAAGACCACCCATAAACAGAATCGAGACAAACACCACCACTAACGACAGATTCATCGACAGCAAGGTAAAGCCCACTTCTTTAGCGCCCAATAACGCTGCCTCTAGGCGTGTTTTCCCCAGTCGGATATGACGAGTTATATTTTCCAGCACCACAATGGCGTCATCCACCACCAATCCGGTGGCAATAATCAATGCCATCAGTGACAGGTTATTAAGCGAAAACCCAAGCAAGTACATCACTGAGAAACTGCCAATCAGCGAAACCGGTACGGCAAAGGCAGGAATAATCGCCGCACGCCAGTGGCCTAAAAACAGCAACACCACCAAAATCACCAGCGCGGTTGCAATCAACAATGAACGTTCAGCCTCATACAGCGTGGCACGGATTACGGGGGAACGGTCCATGGCCACCTGCAACTGTGCAGATTCGGGCAACACCGCTTGCAAGCTAGGCAACTCATCTTTGATGGCGGCTATCGTCGCAATAATATTGGCACTGGCTTGACGGTTAATCACCAGCAGCACGGCATCCTGATCATTAAAAAAGCCGCTGTTATAACGGTTTTCCACATCATCGGTCACGGTCGCCACATCACCCAAACGCAACGCTGCGCCATCCTGATAGCGAATAATTATCGGTGCATACTCAGCGGCGCTGTACAGTTGGTCATTAGCTTGCAACTGCCAATGGCGCAAACCCTGCTCTAGCTGACCTTTGGGGCGTTGCTGGTTGGCGCTGGCAATGCTTTGGCGTACCTCATCGAGCGCAATGCCGTAATGTTCTAACAGACGTGGCTCCAGCTCGACCCGCACGGCTGGCAACGAGCTACCGCCAATCTGCACATCACCCACGCCCTGAATTTGCAACAGTTTTTGCCCGACGATGGACTCGGCCAAGTCATACAGCTTGCCGCGCTCCAGCACATCACTGGTGAGCGCCAACACCATAATGGGGGATTGAGTCGGATTGACCTTACGGTAGGTCGGCATGCTGCGCATACCACTGGGCAATAATTCGCTAGCCGCATTAATAGCCGCCTGTACTTCGCGCGCGGCAGCGTTAATATCACGACCTAAATCAAACTGCACCATAATCCGCGTACTGCCCTGAAAGCTGCGGCTGGTCATCTGACTAATGCCGGAAATACTGCCCAATGATCGCTCTAAGGGCGTTGCCACGGTAGCGGCCATCACCTGCGGACTGGCGCCGGGCAAGCTGGCTTGCACGGTAATGACTGGAAAATCCATATCCGGCAAAGGTGCAACAGGCAGCAGACGAAACCCTAAAATCCCCAACAAAACAATAGCAATGCACAGCAGCGTCGTGGCGACGGGGCGGTGAATAAAGGGCGCTGAAAGATTCACGGCTAAGCCTCTTCCTGCAACTGTAGCTGGCGATTGGCTGGGCTAAGGCGATCAAAAAACAGATAAATCACTGGCGTGGTGTACAGAGTCAGCAACTGACTGAGCAACAAACCACCCACCATCACCAAACCCAGTGGCTGGCGCAATTCTGCACCTGAGCCTGTTGCCAGCATTAAAGGCACTGCCGCAAACAAAGCCGCCAAGGTGGTCATTAAAATAGGTCTAAATCTGAGCAGCGCCGCTTGATAGATAGCCTCTTCAGCGGACATGCCCTGATGACGCTCTGCGTCCAAGGCAAAATCAATCATCATAATGGCGTTTTTCTTGACGATGCCGATCAATAAGATAATGCCGATAACGGCAATCATGCTTAGGTCATTGCCCGTCAATAACAACGCCAGCAAAGCACCAATAGCCGCTGATGGCAGTGTCGAAAGAATGGTAATCGGGTGGATATAGCTTTCATACAGCACGCCAAGCACCAGATACATGGTCACTACCGCCGCTAAAATCAGCCAAAGCGTGCTCGATAGCGAGGAGCGGAAAGCCGCGGCAGCCCCTTGAAAATGGCTTTGAATCGCCTCAGGCATCGCCAAGTCGAGCTGTGCTTGTTCAATGACCATCACCGCCTCACCCAAGGACACGCCAGGACTGAGGTTAAACGACACTGAAACGGCTGGAAACTGACCGATATGATTGAGCAGCAACGGTGCGGGCTTTTCTTCAATGCGTACCAAATTAGCCAAACGCAAAGATTCACCTGTACTGCTGCGCACATGCACATTATGCAAACGCGCTTGCGCATCATCAGAATTTGCTAGCGCTTCTAGGACCACACGGTACTGACTGGTTTGGGTAAAAATGGTCGAGATTTGCCGCTGACCAAAAGCATCATACAACGCATCCGTGATGGCACTGATACTCACCCCTAAACGTCCGGCCAAGTCACGGTCGATATGCAGGTAATACTGTAAACCAGCAGCTTGCAGGTCACTCGCCACATCTCGCAACTTGGGATGCTGCTGCAAGTATTCAATCAGCTCAGGAGCCCAGCGATCGAGCAACTGCGGATCGGCAGATTCCAGACTAAACTGGTATTGAGTACGGCTAACCCGGTCTTCAATGCTCAAGTCCTGCACGGGCTGCAGAAACAGCTCAATGCCCAACACCTGTGCCAACTCAGGACGCAGACGTTCAATCACCTGTCCTGCACTGACGTCGCGTTCGGCAAAAGGTTTAAGGTTAATCAACACCCGCCCTGTATTCAGCGTGGGGTTATCACCGTCCACACCAATCTGTGCCGACACACTGCGTACCGCTGGGTCCTGCAGCAAAACATCCGTCAGACGCTGCTGGCGCTCTGCCATAGCAGCAAAAGAAATCGTTTGTGGTGCTTCAGAGACGCCCTGAATCACTCCGGTATCCTGCTCAGGAAAAAACCCTTTCGGCACCCACATCCACAACAACGCCGTCAGTAAAAAAGTCGCCACGGCCACCAGTAATGTCAACGTTTGATGTCCCAAAACCCACGTTAAGCTGCGTGCATAGCCGGCAATGATACGACTCAACCAATCTTCTTGTTGTTGCTTAGCCTGAGGCTTTAACAGGCGTGCGCACATCATCGGTGTCAAAGTCAGAGAAATAACCAAAGAAATCAGGATTGCAACGGCCAAAGTAATCGCAAATTCACGGAACAAACGCCCCACCACATCCTGCATAAACAGCAGCGGAATCAGTACCGCAATCAAAGAAAACGTCAGTGAAATCAAGGTAAAGGTAATTTGTTTGGCACCCTTAATGGCAGCATTGAGCGGCGTTTCGCCTTGCTCGATATGACGAGCAATATTTTCCAGCATAACGATAGCATCATCCACCACAAAGCCCGTGGCGATGGTTAACGCCATCAGCGTCAGATTGTTCAGTGAGAATCCCGCCAAATGCATCACGGCAAAGGTGCCAATCAACGACAAAGGCACCACGATGGAAGGTATCAACGTGGCGCTTAGCTTCTTGAGAAATAACAGCGTTACCAACACCACCAGAATGACAGCAAGCACCAACTCAAATTGCACGTCTTTAACGGCAGCACGAATAGTTTGTGTGCGGTCGGTGAGTACCCGCACCTCAACACCTGCCGGCAGGGTTGCGATAATACTGGGCAGCAACGCTTCGATACGCTCAACCACTTCAATCACATTGGCTCCGGGTTGGCGCTGGATATTGAGCAATACAGCTTGCTGTGAATCGGCCCATGCTGCTAAGCGTTCGTTTTCTGCGCCTTCAATAATACTGGCCACATCAGCTAAACGCAGCGCACGGCCGTCTTGATATTTTAAAATTAGTTGCGCGTAATCTTCTGCGCTACGTAATTGATCATTAGCATCCAGTTGAGTAATGCGCGACGGCCCATCAATACTGCCCTTGGGCTGATTGACGTTAGCACGAGCAATCAAGTTACGCACATCCGCTAAGCTCAAGTCTGCGGCGGCCAAAGCCTGTGGATTAGCACGAATACGCACCGCGGGGCGCTGACCACCACCCAAACTGACCAAGCCTACCCCGTTAATTTGCGCGATTTTCTGTGCCATACGGGTATCGACCAGATCATTGACCTGCGGTAAGGGCATACTTGCTGAAGTAATAGCGAGGGTCAAAATCGGGCTGTCTGCTGGATTCACCTTGTTATACACCGGCGGTGCAGGCAAATCATTGGGCAACAAGTTCATAGCTGAATTAATCGCCGCCTGTACTTCCTGTTCAGCCACATCTAAGGAAATATCCAAGCTAAAACGCAGGCTAATCACCGAGGCGCCACCCGAGCTGGTAGACGACATTTGCTCTAGTCCGGGCATCTGCCCAAACTGACGCTCAAGCGGTGCGGTAACCGAGCTGTTCATCACCTGTGGGCTCGCACCGGGATACAGCGTCATCACGCGAATCGTTGGATAATCCACCTGCGGCAACGCTGAAACCGGCAGTAATCCATACGCCAGCACGCCCAATAAAAAAACCGCCACCATCAATAACGTGGTCGCAACCGGACGCAGAATAAAAATACGTGAGAAATTCATTATTAACGCTGCTGTGAACGACGGCTTGAATCAGGTTGCTGTTCAGGCTTGTCAGCTGATACGGCTGGTGCTTCGCTGCTGCCATCAGCGCGGATAACCTCTACTTTACTGCCGTTTTTCAAACGGTCCACGCCCTCGATAACCACAGAGTCGCCCGCACTCAAGTCCGCACTAATCACTGAATAGTTCGCATCAGACTGCGTCACCTTTACCTGGACCATCTGGGCAGTACTGTCTGGCAAGACGCGCCAAACAAAACGACCTTGACCGCCAAACTGCAAGGCATCATTAGGCACCAAAAGAGCCTGTTCATGTTTCGCAACCTGTAAGCTTACATTCACAAATTGCTGTGGAAACAAAAGGTTATCCTTGTTAGCTAGACGCGCTTTTAAGCGCAGCGTGCCTGTTGCAGCATCGACTTGGTTATCCATACTATCCAGAACGCCCTCTGCTAGCAGCTCCGTTTCATCACGATTCCAAGCCAATACTTTAAGTGGTTGCCCTTTGCTAACGGCTTGCTGCACGGAACCAATGGCTTGTTCAGTGATGGTAAAACCTATACCTATGGGTTGGTGCTGCGTCAAAGTAACCAGCACCGTATTGCCGGCTGCTACATGATTGCCTACGTCTAGCGCGCGCAGGCCTAAGCGTCCGCTAATGGGCGCGGTAATACGGCTGTAATCCAAGTTAAGCTTGGCAGCATCACGTTGTGCCTCACGAACTTTTAATGTGCCCTGTAACTGATTTACAGTGGCCTGCTGATGCTCCACTGTTTGCTGAGCAATAGAGTCATCCGCTCGTAACTCTTGATAACGCTTTAAATCCAACTGAGCGCTAGTCAACTGAGCACGGGTTTCCTGCAATGCCCCCTCGGCTTGCAATAAAGCTGCCTTATAGCTACGCGCATCTATCTCTGCAAGCAAGTCTCCCTGCTGCACCGACTGGCCTTCTTCAAAATGAATACGCTCTAAAATACCACTAACCTGACTGGTCACCTCAGCCTTACGCCAAGCGGTAACCGTGCCTAGTGCTTTAATCTGCTCAACAAACACATCCTGGCGTACCTTAGCCACACTGACCGGTACAGCATCCTGCATAAAGCCACGCCCCATGCGCGGCCCTGCTGCTTTATCTGTCGGCGACTGACTCGCTTGCCATGCCCAATAAACCAGCGCCAGAACCACTAGAGTTAGCACCGACCAGAGTATTTTTTTCTTAGTTGTTACCGAAGAATGCGTACTAGACACAGAATTGGACTTCCCTAGACTTTATCAGAGCGTAAAAGATAGCAGGCTCAGAGAAAATTAGCAGCGGCTTTACTTTGAATTTACTGATTGATTGCTGACCAAGCCTTTAGGTTAGATCCAGAAATCCTGTGGGAGCGCATCTTATGCGCGATGCGAACTATAAAACCAACTTAGGAGTTGCCGCAAAGTCACCATCACGCCAAATTTACGCCAATAAATAAAAAACCCCTAAGCAATCAAATGCTTAGGGGTTTAATATGGTGCCCGGAGCCGGAATCGAACCGGCACGAAGTTACCTTCGAGGGATTTTAAGTCCCTTGCGTCTACCTATTCCGCCATCCGGGCGGATGACTTTTGGGCTAGCTAAGTATGCAGCTCCAACAGGCGCAAGAATATATAGCTTTCCTTTGCTAAGTGCAAGTCTTTTAGAAGAACAGCGCTAAAAAACACCCCGTTAGACTTTAAATTCCTATTTAATGAGGCATCCAAAACCAATAAAACACGTGAGTTACAGGCAATTAGTCTAAAAACTAGCTCGTTGTTCTCTTTTTTAAAGTTTTTTATTCTCAACTAGTTTACTTAATCCAGCGAATGCGTAACATATGCCATAGTCAGTCCGTTATTCGACGGATTGTTTCTTAGCAAACTGATTTTCTCAGGGGAAAAAAATGAAAAA
>LFTS01000025.1:0-277 GCA_001513435.1 Gammaproteobacteria bacterium DTU040 | reverse complement strand
TCTAGCGAGCAAGTAACTGCTATCGAAAACACTGCAGCAAGCGCACAAGCACGTGCTGACGAAGCATACAACAAAGCTAACGAAGCTTTGGCTGCTGCTCAGCGTGCACAGCAAACTGCTGACGAAGCTAACGAGCGCGCACTGCGTATGTTAGAAAAAGCTAGCCGCAAGTAATATTGCGTTAGCAAAAAAGCCGACTCTAGGGTCGGCTTTTTTTATGGCTGTTATTCAATTAATACATCCTTTATTAGTTCTTCTGATGCATTCGCTTCAGCAG
>LFTS01000097.1:8316-12056 GCA_001513435.1 Gammaproteobacteria bacterium DTU040 | reverse complement strand
CGCGGAGTTGCATTAGTAGATGGCGGCAGAATAGGCATGGTGAATGTTGGCTGCTCACCAGTCAGCGTTTTCAAAAAAGCGACAATGTTGTCAATCTCGGTTTTCTTTAACGTACGACCCAACTGCAAGCGCGCCATTACGTCGGTCGCCTCTTCCAAAGTCCAGTACTCACCGTCGTGGAAGTAGGGGTAGGTCAATTCTACGTTACGCAGCGTTGGAACTTTAAATTTGAAGCGATCCAAGTCATTACCGGTCAAGCCAGCCACACCCTCAGCAGGGTTCTTGGTGACATACTCTTCGTACAAGCCCATTTTCTGGAACGAGTTACCACCTACGTTCACACCATTATGACACGCAGTACAGCCAATACCTTTAAACAACTCATAGCCTTTAAGCTCCGTTTTGGTCAGTGCTTTGTCATCGCCTTTGAGCCAGAGGTCAAAACGCGAGTTCGGCGTAACTAGAGTTTTCTCAAACTCGGCAATGGCATCTGTAACTTCGTTAATGGTGATTTTCTTAACGTTGTAAACCTGATTAAAGCTGTCTACATATTGAGGAATAGACTGCAACACTTCAACGGCTAGCTCATGGGTAAAACCCATTTCCATTGGGTTCGCGATAGGGCCACCCGCCTGCTCTTGCAAGTCCGCGGCACGACCATCCCAGAACTGAGCAACGTTTAAGCTGGAGTTCAGTACTGTAGGCGAGTTAATCGGACCTTCTTGCCACTGATCACCAATGGATGTTGGGATATTGTCCGTACCACCCATACTCAGGTTGTGGCATGAGTTACAGGAAATAAAGCCAGACTTGGATAGACGCGGGTCGAAAAACAACTGTTTACCCAACTCCACCTTGGCTTCATCTGTGATTGCTGCTGGCTCAATGGGCTGGATTGGTTCGTTGCGCGGCGCTGCTATGGCAGCAACGCTAAAGCCGATTGTTAGGGCTAATGTAGTTAGCTTATGCATAGGTTTCACCTCTCGTTATGACTAGGTTAACTGTGCAGCAGATAAAATTTACATACTTGATCTACGTCAACCAGCTAGCCTGTTTCAACGAAATTTCCTTTATATGTTATGTACTTACCCTGCGGCAAATATTCACATCCCGCTATTACGCCAGCACTGAATTTAAGATTCTGCCCACTACAAGTTTATTTTTGCCGTCTTTGCTCCATGCGTGCAGCAATACCACTTAAGTCATAACCCGCTTGCTGCGCCTGCTCTACCAGCCATTGCACATCCTGATTCGCCGCCTCTGCTAATGCCCACAAATAGGTACAGCGCGTTCCTGTGCGGCAAAACATCAGCACAGGACTCTCTATCTGGGGAGCCAGCTTAGTAAATTCGGCAATATTGTCATCGGTTAATTGCGACGCGAGCACTGGCATAAAGTAATAGTCCAAGCCCAACTGCGCTGCTGCCTGCTCAATAGCCTGATTGGTAGGCTGTCCCGCCTCTTCTGCATCCGGTCGATTATTTATGATTGTCTTAAAGCCTGCCGCATGTGCACGCTGCATGTCTTCCGGCTGCAACTGTCCCGCCACCGCCAACTGCTCGGTTAAATATTTAAATGGCTGCATCACGCCCTCATCGTCATATTTATGAATCTAGATAATTTAAGTAGCTTGGCACCCTAGAGCGTCAAAAATTCACACGGGAATAGTAACAGCTTAAAAACACCTAGGCATAAAAAAGCACCCCTGAGGGTGCTTTTTTAAAGACAATCACCTACGCATGCTAGCTTTTGTCGTTACACTTTTTACAGGTACTAAAACCGAAGACAGTATAAGCAGGACAGTTTCCCATCGCTGCGGTGACTAACGGCACAATACCTATCCACCCCCACCAGCCGATAACACTAACCAAGGTGAGTACAACAAGCAATACACCTATTGCAGCACGCGCTGCACGATCCCAAACCGCCATATTTGTTTTCATATTTGCCTCCAAGTCCAAACTTAGTGAGCGAATAGAATGAAGCTTGTTTACTTTTACCTTGCTGGACTCTTTCTCTGCACAAGCAACGCACAGGGAAAACAGACCATCAAGCAAAGTTAAAACAAATATAGAGCATTTTTACAAGAAGCAATAGGGGCATTTAGGCGTATACGGCGCTTGCTGTGCTGTTATGACTCAGGCACTGCGCAATACAGGTCATGTAACGTTTTGATAATAGCCAGCGCATCTGGACTGCTGATGCGGTAGTAAATTTGTCGCCCACTACGCCGAGTATCAACCATACCCTCGCGACGCAGCACACCTAGCTGCTGTGACAATGTCGGCTGCACGATTTGTAAGCGTTTCTCCAGCTCGCCCACATTCATTTCACCTTCTACCAGCTGGCATAACAGCAGTAAACGATCTGGATTGCCTAATGCTTTGAGCAACTGTCCCGCATCGTCTGCACTTTCACGCAGCTTTTCCAAATCCATTGCTGCTGGATTCAAGTCATTCATGCTTACTCACCTTAAAAAATCATCATTTTTGCATGCTGCAAATTGAAAGCTTATTTTTACACAGTTTAATCCTAGTTGGCATGACACCTATAATTTATAAGGTGTAGCAACTAGATAGCTCTATATAGGGTCTATCAAAGACAGGATCGCACTGTTTAACCAATGCTATTGGTCTTTGTAAAAGTATATTCTATGCGCGAATAATAAGTATTTTAATTTGTAACATCATTAGCAAAACGCTGAGTCCATGACTTTTGTCAACTTCTTCGCGGAACAAGGAAGGCCCAGAACAGCCCCCAGACCAATGCCCCAGCGCCTAACCAGAATGCGCCCTGCAGAGTGCCACCGGCGTTTAGCCATTGTTTTGTCAGCCATGGACCGCCCAACTGAGTTACACTATAAAGCGCGACCAGTGCTGCTGAGAGACGTGGCCCTTGGTGTGGATGCAAGGTTCTGGCCAAACGTTGAGACAGCAAAACGGTGCCAAGGAAAGTACTCCCCACCAACAGACCACAAAGCAAGACCCCGAACGTGCCCGGTATGACCAACACGGCTAGCACACCTAGCAGTTGCAATGCGTAATTCACCCGCAGGGCAACGGTGTCGCCCAGCATTGCACCGGCTCTATTCCAGATCCAAGGCGCCGGCAAGGTAGCCAAGGCCACCACCAGCCAACTGTAACCGACCAATGACTTGGGTATATCAGGTAACTGTGATGCCAGTGTCGGCAGGAAGGTCATGGGCAAAATATAGCCCATGCCTGCACCGGCATAGGATAAGAACAACGGGGTGCTGTTTTTATCTAATAGCTTGCTGCTGGCTGGTATACCGGCGGAACTCACCGTGATGGGCGATGCCACTTCAAGCCGCATCAGCTGTCGCCAACCCCAAATGGCCAACGGCACACTTAAAATAAACGCAGGCCACCAACGTTCGGAGCCTGATAACCAGTCGGCAGGTATGCTAACCAAGGCGCTGGAAACGATCAGACCAACGCCAACGCCCAGGTAAACCAAGCCGCTGGCACTGGCGCGTCCGTGGCGCGCCAGCCACTCTAAAATAAACGCCGGCGCTTGCACAAATACAATGCCGTTACTAATCCCATTAATCAGCCGTAGCATTGAAAGAAGCTCGAAGCTATCCGTCTGTGTCTGCAAAAAAGTGCAGAGCACATTTATCCCTAACGCCCAAGGCAACACACTACGAATTTGCTCAATACGGTGCCAGCGCATCGCCAGCAATGCACCGATCAAATAGCCTAGGTAGTTCCAACTGGCAA
>LFTS01000097.1:7954-8285 GCA_001513435.1 Gammaproteobacteria bacterium DTU040 | reverse complement strand
TAGATAAAGCGCCCAAGGGTGTGCACCACTAATAAAATAAGGGCACCGGCAACGATGACTTTAAGTAAATTTGGCGTGTTATTGTTATTCATATGCCTTACCGCTTAAAAAATAGTTGGTTAGTGTGCTATGTTTTTTCTCCTGCAGCCTTGAGACGTTAGTCGGTACGCTTTAGCAGCGCTGTATTCACTATTTTATCGCGCCACACAGAACCTTTTGGTAGGGCATAAAAGTACGGGTTTAAGTGGCTTTCTCGAGCTACATAAGTTATTGAATTACCCTGTTCATCAATCACCTCTCCGCCTGCGCCTTCCAACACTGCCTGCGCGGC
>LFTS01000097.1:0-7904 GCA_001513435.1 Gammaproteobacteria bacterium DTU040 | reverse complement strand
TCAGTTTCTTGCTGCAAGCGCTGCATTAACTGCTGCTGCTCTGGACTGGAATGGCGCAGGCTGGCTAAAACACGTAAGGGTTGCGCGGGTTTTGCCACACTAATGGCATGTGTCTTACCTTGCTCAACACGCCAAGCACCTGTGTTTTTACCGCCATAATAAATCACATTCTGCGTCGGCACGCCCACCAGGCCAAACACCACCTGACCAGCCTCAATCAACGCCACGTTAACAGTGAACTCTTCACTGCCAGCGATAAACTCTTTGGTGCCATCCAGCGGATCAACCAGCCACCAACGCTGCCATTGTTGACGCTGGGCTAGGGGAATATCACAGGCCTCTTCTGATAAAACGGGTATATCAGGGGTAAGCTGCTGTAAGCCCGCGAGTAACACGCGATGCGCCGCCATATCTGCAGCGGTAACCGGACTGTCATCGGCTTTACTGCTCACGCTTACATCAGCGCGCCAAAAAGGCAATGTTTGCTGCCCTGCCTCATCTACCAGCTTTAGCAGTGCTTGAATCTGCCGCGCATTCATCACCATTGGCCACGCTCCATCAGTAAATCTCGCGCAATATACAGTGCACCTAAAGCGCGGCCTTCGGAAAAATTCGGCTCGCGTAGCAATGCAAGCAAGTCAGATAGCGGATGGGTACGCACACGCATGGGTTCGGGCTCATCGCCGGGTAAACTAGACGGGTAAATATCCCGCGCCAGCACCACCGTCACCCGTTGGCTCATGTAGCCGGGCGATAGACTCAACTCTGCAATCACCTCTAACTCTTTCGCGGCAAAGCCCGCTTCTTCCTGCAATTCACGGTTGGCCGCTTGCAAAGCATTCTCACCTGCATCTATGAGTCCTTTGGGCAGCGACCATTCATAACTGGCACTGCCAGCGCAGTACTCCTCGATCAACACTGCATTATTTCGCTCATCCAGCGCCACAATCATCACCGCGCCATGCCCGTCAGCTCGACCGCGCAGGCGTTCATAGGTGCGCTCTTCGCCATTACTGAACCTGAGCTGCATTTGCTCAACGCGGAAAATACGGGTCTGGGCTATTTGCTCACAGCTTAAAATCTCTGGTTTTACTCGCATCAGTTAACCTCTCCTTTCATTACAGGTTATGATAGCGCGCTTAATTCATTATTTTTATACTCTTTTATGACAGCCTTACCTTGGTCGCACATTGATACCGTTTTGCTGGATATGGACGGCACGCTGCTGGATCTGCATTTTGATAATTTTTTCTGGCTCGATTACCTGCATCAGCGTTATGCGCAACAGCATTCGCTCAACATCCATGACGCTAAAGCCCATGTGGTGCCGTTGCTCAACTCGTATACGGGTCAGTTGAAGTGGTATTGCGTTGAGTTTTGGACTGAAAAACTGCAACTGCCGATTCGTGAGATGAAGCGCGAGCAATCCGCGCGTATTGCGCCACGTGAGCATGCTTTAGAGTTTTTGCACAGCTTGCAGCAAGCGGATAAACAGGTGATTTTAGTGACCAATGCCCACCGTCATTCTCTGGACATCAAGCTTGAACGGGTTGATTTAGCCGCAGGCTTGGATGCCATTGTTAGCTCGCATGATTACGGTTACCCAAAAGAGCGCGAGGAGTTTTGGCAACACTTGCAGCAGCACTATCCATTTGATCCACAGCGCACGCTATTTATTGATGACAGCCTGAATGTCCTTCGTAGCGCGCAACGTTATGGCATCCAACACCTGCGCTGCGTCGCCCAACCCGATAGCCACAGCCCGCACAAAGACTGCGCCGAGTTTATCGATGGCGGAGATTTCGCCCAACTGCTACATGGAATCTAACCCCAAAAAACGGCAGCCTATTGACCACGCCAGTGTATGAGCGCTTCTGTGGGGATTTCTGTGGCTATTTCTGTGGTCGGCTTCTGTGGGAGCGCAACTCTTGCCGCGAACAAACTATCCAGCATCACCAAAGCCAATCGCGCATAAGATGCGCTCCCACAAGATCGTTTTAGTCCGTGCTATTGATGTGAGGTGCTTCTGTGGGAGCGCAACTCTTGCGCGCAAAAAACCATCCAGCCACGCCGAACCACAATCGCGCATAAGATGCGCTCCCACAAGAGCCGTTGGAATGCGCCCCTACTAGAGCTGCTTGAGGTTTTGTTTCTGGGCCAATACTGCCTAAGGCTTCATCCGCTGCAGAATGGGTTCTTTATCAATCAGCTGATGCTTCAACACCGCCGCCACATGCAACACTATTAAACCAACCAAAAACCACACACTCAATTCATGAAGGGTTTTAAACAGCTCAACCTGACGGGTTGAAACATGCAGCATTGCCGGCACAGAAAACAGATTAAAAAACTCTAACGCCCGACCACTGCCTGTTGCGACTAAATAGCCCGAGACCACCACAACAAACACATTCGCATACATGACTCGATGCACCAGCTTGCCCAACAGCATCATAACGGGACTACGCGCCACTGCAGGTGCAGGCGTTGCAGTTAGCATACGCCAAAGCAAACGAATCAACATCAACAACGCCACCACCACACCCAAACTGGTATGCAGCATAGGCGCGGTACGGTACCAAGAATCAAACACGCTCAGGCTGACCATCCATAACCCCAGCCCAATCAGCACAGCAATCAGCACAGCGATTGTCCAATGCAACAAAACACTGATCAGCCCATAACGCGTCTGGTCATCACGCAACTGAATCGACATAAATTACATTTGTGCCTGCAGATAGTTTGACAGACCAATAAGCTCAATCAAACGCAGCTGTTTTTCCAACCAGTACATATGATCTTCTTCTGTATCCCGCTGCTGTTCTAACAACATGTCACGCGTGACGTAATCCTGATGCTCTTCACAGAGTGCAATCGCATCGGCTAGATTTTTCTGCACCAGATACTCAACTGCCAAATCATTACGCAGCATACTGGGCACATCTGTACCTGGGTTGACCGGCTCAGGCGTCATATCCGGCGTGCCCTCCAAAAATAAAATACGCTTAAGGATGGCATCGGCATGCTGGGTTTCTTCTTCCATTTCGTGGTTGATACGCTCATACAGCTTGGTCAAACCCAGATCTTCGTATTGTCTAGAATGCAGAAAATACTGATCCCGCGCCGCCAGCTCACCGCGTAGCAAATCGATTAAACAGGCTACAACTTGTTTATTACCTTGCATAAACACCCCCACATAGTTTGACGCTCATCATAAAGCACAGCGCTAAAAGTTTCAGGGATAATTCTATGCCCAAACTCTATGGCTAGCAAAAAGACGCGTCGGATGAGTATTGCCAAGCGGATCAAAAAAGGGGCGCAACCACGTGCACCCCTTTTTATTCAGCTAGCAAGATTAGAACTTGTAGCGGATACCTGCGGAAAACATATCAATATCATGCTTCACGCTAACTCTTTCTTTCGTGTAACCTGCCCAAGCCTTATCATCTGCTGCTTTGTGATAACGCTCATACTCAACCACAGCGGCTAAGTTTTCAACAAACTCATAGCTTGCGCCAATACCATATGAAGGCGTCCATTGGCGAGTTGTTCCACTAGCAGAGTAGCCTAGATTAGTTTTATCAGAAAGCTTAGTTTCCATATTGTGTAGACCAGCTTTAGCGAATAAAGTGAAGCTCTCAATCGGTAAAGTACCCACTAGGTTAGCACCCAAGCCCTTCGTACTGGTTCTGATTTTATTTTCGTTACCAGCGCTGCGAATTTTATAGTTTGCTTTACCTAAATCCACATACTGCGCTTCTAATGCTACGTAGGGGTTTAACTGTAATCCTACGATCAGCTTATAGGCAGTATCTTTACTATCCGACTTAGTAGTACCTGGTAAGCTCTGAGCTTCGCGCTTTACAAAGCTCGGCTTTTCAGCTTTCGACTGTCCAATATTACCCTGAATATAACCCGACACATCCCAATCCGCTGCCTGTGCACCAGTGCTGGCTAGGCCCAAAATTAAAGCGGCTGCTAAGGTTTTCTTAAACATATTGCTACTCTCCATGAGTTACTTACAATAAAAATTAGTTAACGGATAATATAACTAATAACGCTTAAGTCAATAGTCATGATTAACCCGTTCAGACTAGGTTCAACTCGCTAACTAAGCCGGGGTAAAAATTAATCGCTCACGCTTCGCTTGCAATAAAAACCCGCACTGTAATTAGCACGGGTTTTTATGCAGCTAGTAATTCAGCTTATTTAGGAACCTCTGAATAACGTTACCGAGGACGCTAACACAAGGCAAAAACGTGCGAAAAAGCGCAGTTTACACCGAGTAAATGAGCATTTTGAGTACGTTTTTAACGCAGTGGTAGCTACGCAGGTAGTTATTCAGAGGCTTCTTTATACAGCTCACCGCTGGCATAACGCTGATACATGATTTCCATGGAAATCGGGGTGATTTTGCTGGCATTTCCAGCCGCACCAAAGGCCTCATAACGTGCGATACAGATATCACGCATGGCTTTAACGGTTTCCGCCAAGTATTTGCGCGGGTCAAACTCGCTGGGGTTTTGCGCCAAGTAGCGACGAATCGCGCCCGTTGAGGCTAAACGCAAGTCGGTGTCAATATTCACTTTACGCACGCCGTGCTTGATACCTTCGACGATTTCGTCCACTGGCACGCCATAGGTTTCGCCAATGTCGCCGCCGTATTCGTTGATAATTTTCAACCAATCCTGCGGCACCGAGCTGGAGCCGTGCATCACCAGGTGCGTGTTCGGAATGCGCGCGTGGATTTCTTTGATACGCTCGATGGCTAGGGTATCGCCAGTAGGTGGTTTGGTGAATTTATACGCGCCATGGCTGGTACCAATGGCAATCGCCAGTGCGTCCACCTTGGTTTTCGCAACAAAATCAGCCGCCTCTTCTGGATCGGTGAGCATTTGCTCCATATCCAACACGCCTTCCGCGCCCACACCGTCTTCTTCACCGGCCATACCGGTTTCTAAGCTACCTAAGCAACCCAGCTCTCCTTCTACCGACACACCGCAGGCATGTGCCATTTCTACGGTACGGCGGGTCACTTCGACGTTGTACTCATAGTCGGATGGGGTTTTACCGTCTTCAAGGAGCGAGCCGTCCATCATCACTGAGCTGAAACCCAGTTGGATCGAACGCTGGCAAATCGCTGGGCTGGTGCCGTGATCCTGGTGCATACAGACGGGAATGTGCGGGAACTCTTCGATTGCCGCTAATATCAGGTGACGCAAAAACGGGGCGCCAGCATATTTGCGCGCACCGGCTGAAGCCTGGACAATCACCGGAGAATTGGTGTGATCAGCCGCTTCCATAATCGCGCGCATTTGCTCAAGGTTGTTCACGTTATAAGCTGGGATGCCATAGCCAAATTCGGCGGCATGATCCAGCAATTGACGCATAGTAATTAGAGCCATAGGGTCTACTCCTGTTTTTTAATGCGGGCTGGCATTAGGCCAACCCGTGTGAAAATTATGTATGTTGCGCCCCACAACAAGAGCTGTGCGCCAACTGTGCATCACAAGAGCCGTGCCCCAGCAACCAGCGGCGTACCGGCCACTCCACTGTGGGAGCGCAACTCTTGCGCGAAAAAATTCAGCCCTGCGCGCGCTGTTGCAGCATTTCTACGGCTGGCAATACTTTACCTTCGACAAACTCAAGGAAAGCGCCGCCGCCGGTGGAGATATAACTAATCTGCCCAGCAACATCGTACTTATCAATAGCTGCAAGGGTATCACCGCCGCCGGCAATAGAAAACGCCTCACTGTCGGCAATGGCTTGCGCGAGCACCCGGGTGCCGTTAGCAAATTGGTCAAATTCGAACACGCCCACCGGGCCATTCCATAAAATTGTTTTAGCACTTTTGAGCAGCTCAGCAAACTGCGCTGCGGTCTCTGGGCCGACATCCAAAATCATATCGTCTTCAGCGACATCAGCCACAGCTTTTACGGTCGCCTCGGCATCCGCTGCAAAGGCTTTGGCTACCACCACATCCACCGGCAAAGGCACGCTCACTTTCGCGGCAATGGCTTTTGCCGTGTCTAATAAATCAGGCTCATACAGCGACTTACCCACCGCAAAACCAGCAGCGGCTAAGAAAGTATTGGCAATGCCGCCGCCAACGATCAGCTGGTCACACACCTTTGCCAAGCTATTAAGCACATCTAACTTGGTCGAGACTTTCGAGCCTGCCACAATCGCCGTCATCGGCTGGGCTGGGTTATCGAGCGCCTTGTCTAAGGCTTCCAACTCAGTCGCCAGCAATGGACCGGCACAGGCCGTTTTAGCAAATTTCGCCACGCCATGAGTGGATGCTTGCGCGCGATGCGCTGTACCAAAAGCATCCATCACAAACACATCACAGAGCGCCGCGTACTGTTGCGCCAGCGCGTCGGTATTCTTTTTCTCGCCCGCGTTAAAGCGCACGTTTTCCAGCAAAACGATCTCACCGGGCTTAACCTCAACACCGTTTAAATAGTCACGCACCAAAGGCACATCACGACCCAGCGCTTCACTTAAATACGCTGCCACCGGCGCTAAGCTGTTTTCTTCGCTAAACACGCCTTCCTCTGGGCGACCCAAGTGCGAGCAAACCAACACCGCCGCACCTTTTTCTAGCGCCAGACGAATAGTGGGCAACGAGGCGATAATCCGCGCATCACTACTGACTTTGCCTTCTTTTATCGGCACGTTCAGGTCTTCACGAATCAATACACGTTTCTGGTTTAAGTCCAAATCAGCCATTTTCAAAACAGTCATGGTTATTCCTTTGCTGAGGCAGTAGAAGAAAGCTGTAAAAAATAATCCGCCACATCCAACATTCGATTGGCGAAACCCCATTCGTTATCAAACCACGCGACGAGATTTAACATGCGCGGGCCGCACATGCGCGTCTGGCTGGCATCAATAATCGCCGAATGAGGGTCATGGTTAAAATCGCAACTGGCATGCGGAAATTCGGTGCAGTTTAGCAAGCCTTTAAGTGTTTGGTGCTGCGCTGCATCGGTAAACAGCTGATTAATTTCCGCTGCGCTGGTATCGCGCGAGCACTGCACGGTGATATCCAAACAGGACACATTCACCGTTGGCACACGCAAGGCTTTGGCCTGCACACGACCGGTTAATTCCGGCAACAAGCGCTCAATGCCGCGCGCCAAACCTGTAGACACCGGAATCACCGACTGAAACGCTGAGCGTGTACGGCGCAGGTCTTCATGATGATAGGCATCAATTACGGGTTGATCGTTCATCGCTGAGTGAATGGTGGTGATCAGCACCTGCTCGATACCCACCATTTGCTGCAACAATTGCAACACCGGCACACCGCAATTGGTGGTGCAGGACGCGTTCGATAAAATACGCTCCTGACCGCTAAGTTGTTGATGATTAACACCATAGACCACCGTGGCATCCACGTCTTCAGCACTGGCCATGGGCTGAGAAAACAAAATCCTCGGCACACCGGCATCCAGAAAGCGCTGCGCCTGAGCACGGGTGGTGTATTGGCCGGAGCATTCAATCAGCAGATCGATATCCAGCACTTGCCAGTCCACTTCCTCGGGCGTGGCAGCGCGCAACACCTGCACGCAATCACCGTTAATGTGCAAACAGTCACCATCCACTCGCACCTCACCGGGAAAACGCCCGTGGGTGGAATCAAAACGGGTGAGGTATTCAATACTGGCCTGATCGGCAATATCGTTAAGCGCCACAATCGTAAAATTAGCGTCTTGATTGCGCTCATATAACGCCCGCAAGACACAGCGCCCAATGCGGCCATAGCCATTTAATGCAACACGATAATTTGCCAAGGGAGTTCCTTAGTGATAACCAACCCAACACATACTCTACCCACGCATATTACGTTAGTTTGGCATAAATTTCCTGCTTTACAGTGGCGATGACAAGCAAAAAAA
>LFTS01000299.1 GCA_001513435.1 Gammaproteobacteria bacterium DTU040 | reverse complement strand
TGCTGGGTCATCGACGCAAAGTACGGCCAAACCGTAAAAGGGCAGGTTATGTAAAAAATCGACAAAGGTTTGTTTGAGCTTATTAAAGTCACCGCCGTAAGTGCTCATATGGTCAACATCTATATTGGTGACCACAGACACCATGGGTTGCAAATGCAAGAAACTGGCATCACTTTCATCGGCTTCAGCAATTAAATAACAGCCCTCACCTAACTGAGCATTAGCACCTGCTGCAGTCAGACGCCCGCCAATCACAAAGGTCGGGTCAAGGTTAGCGGCGGCAAATACAGAGGCTAACAAACTGGTGGTGGTGGTTTTGCCATGCGTACCTGCAACAGCGATGCCGTGGCGGTAGCGCATGATTTCTGCCAACATTTCAGCTCTAGGCACTACAGGAATACGGCGCTCTAGTGCGCGCGCCACTTCTGGGTTTTCAGTATTGATCGCGCTGGAAACCACCAGCACATCGGCTTCATCAACGTTTTCCGCACGGTGCTCAAAGCTCAGCTGAATGCCTAAACTTTGCAAACGGTCGGTTACTGCGCTGGCTTTGATATCAGAGCCTGACACCTCATAGCCCAGATTGCGGATCACCTCAGCAATACCGCACATACCTGTGCCGCCAATACCGACAAAGTGCACACGCTTAATACGGCGCATGCGGCGTGTTTGCGCTGCTGTGGTCTGTAATGTCTCAACCATGAACCACCTCCAAACAGGCATTCACGACCTGCTGTGTTGCGTTAGGCTGGGCAACGTTGCGCGCCTGCTGCGCCATCTCTATGAGCTTATGGCTATGCATAAAAACCTCGGTTAGTTGTGCAGCCAAGTCTTGTGCTGTGGTTGTGCGCTGTGGCAAAACAACGGCGGCTTGGTGCTGCGCTAAAAATTCTGCGTTTTTCGTTTGGTGGTCATCTATGGCGTGCGGCAATGGCAGCAAGAATGCGGCTCGTCCTACCACAGCTAACTCGCTTACCGTTAAAGCACCCGCACGGCACACCACCAGATCAGCCCAAGCATAAGCTTGAGCTACATCATCAATAAAAGGCACTACCTGGGCGTCCAGAGCCACTGACTGATAACGTTCTTGGGTACGCTGTGCATGCCCCTCACCCGCTTGATGCCAAATCTCTGGACGTATTTCCTGAGGCAATAAAGCTATGGCTTGCGGTACTAATTGATTAAGCGCTTCAGCGCCCAAACTGCCGCCTAACACTAATAACCGAGCAGGTTGGCTGATGGCGTTTTTGTCACTAGCGGCCTGTAGTACAGCGCTGCGCACTGGATTGCCCGTGGTTAAGACGTTCTTCTGTGCCGGGAAGGTGTCTGGAAACGCTTGGCAGATGCGCGCCGCCCATTTGGCAAGGCTGCGATTGGCAGTACCGGCAACCGCATTTTGCTCATGAATAATCAACGGCACGCCACAAAGGCGCGCAGCCAATCCACCCGGACCCGTGACATAGCCACCCATGCCCAATACACAAACCGGTTTAATTTGTTTAATCAATCGGTAGGACTGCCATAAAGCGCGTAATAACTGAAATGGCGCTTTAATTAATTTAACCAAT
>LFTS01000261.1 GCA_001513435.1 Gammaproteobacteria bacterium DTU040 | reverse complement strand
CTAAATATGTAATGCAGGGCGTGCAGCAGTGGCTCGAAAATTGGAAAGCACGTGGCTGGAAAACGGCTAGCAAACAACCTGTAAAAAACCAAGATTTGTGGCAGTTGCTTGATGAGCAAGTGCAGCGGCATCAAGTTCAATGGCGGTGGGTTGCAGGGCATACGGGGCATCCAGGCAATGAGCGTGCTGATGAGCTAGCCAATAAAGGGGTTGAGGAGGTGTTAGGATGCGGTACGTAGTGCTCGATACTGAAACCACAGGTATGCCGGTTACTGATGGTCACCGAATTATCGAAATTGGCTGCGTGGAAGTGATAGAGCGCAAGCTCACTGGGCGACATTATCATGTGTATTTGCAGCCGGATCGCGACATCGATGAAGGTGCCATTGCAGTGCACGGCATCACCGCTGACTTTCTTAAAGATAAGCAGCGTTTTAAAGATATAGCTGATGAGTTTTTTGAATTTATTGCAGGGGCGGAGCTTGTCATTCATAACGCTCCCTTTGATATTGGCTTTATTAATAATGAATTTGCACTGGCTGGGCAAAAAGATAGGGCGGATATAACCCAGCATTGCACGGTACTCGATACGCTGGTGATGGCACGCGAACGTCACCCTGGGCAAAGAAACACGCTGGATGCTTTATGTGGTCGCTACTATGTAGATAACTCGGGACGTGAGTTGCACGGCGCTTTGCTCGATGCTGAAATTTTGGCTGATGTGTATCTAGCTATGACAGGCGGACAAAGAAATTTGTCTTTGGCCGGTGATGGTGAAGTGAACGCAACAGGAGAGCAGGTAAGTGCCATACGACGTTTAGCCTCGGCCAGAGGCATGACGCCTGTACTGCAAGCCAGTGAACGAGAGCTAAGCGCGCATCAGGAGTTTTTGCAGCGCATCGCTAAAGCCAGTGGCAAGGAAATAAACTGGTAACGGTCTGACATGCTATGCAATAAAAAACGCAGCCAAGGCTGCGTTTTTGCGTAGTGCTGCGGATTAAACCCAGTGCGTAATGCCCCACCAACCCAGCAAGCTCATCACAATGGCATAAGGCAGGGCCATATAGGCCATGCGACCATAGGAAAGGCGTACCAGCGGTGCAATGGCCGAGGTAAGTAAAAACAAGAAAGCTGCCTGACCGTTGGGTGTCGCAACACTTGG
>LFTS01000071.1:9762-15959 GCA_001513435.1 Gammaproteobacteria bacterium DTU040 | reverse complement strand
TTCTACTAACTTGGATTTGCGCATCACATCTACAGTTTCGATGGCGGCGCGGTTGTCTTCTAGGCCGTAGCCATTGCCTTCTAACTTGGTAGTTCATCAGGAACTCCTTTTTTTGCCACAGAAGGACACAGAAAATCACGGAAAAGAGCTAAAACAAGAATAAAAAATTTAAAACCTTTGCAGCAACCTAAATTGTCGTAAGCATAAAAAGTTTTTAAGCTCTTGCTTTTATTTCTGTGTTCTTCTGTGTGTTTCTGTGGCTAATTATCAATCCAGCACTTTGGCTAAGAGCGGATGGGGGTTGGTTGGGTTTTCTACTAACTTGGATTTGCGCATCACATCTACAGTTTCGATGGCGGCGCGGTTGTCTTCTACGCCGTAGCCCTGCCCCGCTAAAATGCGCTCATAGCTTTGGGTATGCAGGTCAGTAAAGCCACCGGAGAATTCCAGCTCTTCACCTTCGATATCTATGCTGCGGTAAGTGGACTTTTCACCGTGTACAGCGTTGTCTGGCAAGTGGTTGGCGTCTATGGATAAGAACCAGCGGACTTTGGCGCGTTCGTATTCTAGGTAGCCGCTGGAGGTTTTTTCGTCGCGATAATGCACTTCGTTATGCAAAATTTTGCCAAAGATGAAGTGCAACATATCGTAGAAGTGCACACCGATATTGGTGGCAACGCCGCCGGATTTTTCGTCAAAGCCTTTCCATGACTTTAAGTACCACTTACCACGTGAGGTTAGGTAGGTTAAGTCAACATTAAATACTTTATCTTTAGGTGCAGCGGCTACTTTATCGCGCAAAGCAATAATCGAAGGGTGCAAACGCAGCTGCAGAATGGAGTTGACTTTAGCGCCGTATTTTTTTTCATAGCGGTTAAGGGTGTCTAGGTCTTGGGTGTTGAGCACCAAAGGCTTTTCACAAATCACATCAATACCGTTTTGCAAAGCAAACTTCATATGCGGCAAGTGTAGGTAGTTGGGTGAGCAAATAGCGATGTAATCGAGTTTTTCACCTTTTTGCTTGAGGTCTTCAACAAAGCCTGAGAACTCTTCGAACTCAGTAAAAAATTCAGCCTCAGGGAAGTGACTGTCCATAATGCCAACCGAGTCGTTGATATCCATAGCAACGACGAGGTTGTTACCAGTTTCTTTAATGGCTTTTAGGTGGCGCGGGGCAATGTAGCCTGCTGCGCCGATGAGAGCGAAGTTTTTCATTTTATGCCTTGATGATGTGGGCGGCTGGTTCGCGGTAGACGCCGCGAGTGTCGACTATGAGTTGTGCGTGTTGTTTGATTAGGTCGTAGTCGAAGCCGTCGTGGTTGGTGGCTAGTACTACCGCATCGTAACTGGCTAAGTTTTCAGTAGTTAGGCTGACGCTGCTTAAATCGAACTTGTGGGCGCGCATTTTGGGAAATTTGGCTACGTGTGGATCGCTGTAAGCGACTTCTGCCCCTTTAGCGCGAATCAGCTCCATTACTTCAACGGATGGTGATTCGCGCATGTCGTCTACATTTTTTTTGTAGGAAATGCCAAGTACTAGAATTTTACATTTACTAAGGGCTTTGCCTTGGTTGTTTAGGCCGTCCATTAGTTTGCCTAGTACATAACCGGGCATGGCTTTGTTGAGTTCGCCGGATAGTTCGATAAAGCGTGTATGTAGGCCGTATTCGCGTGCTTTCCAGGTTAGGTAAAAAGGGTCGATTGGAATGCAGTGTCCGCCTAAACCTGGACCGGGGTAATAAGGTGTAAAACCAAAGGGCTTGGTGGCGGCGGCGTCTATCACTTCGAAAATATCTATACCCATGCGGTCGGCAACAACTTTCATTTCGTTAACTAGGCCTATGTTAACGGCGCGGTGAATGTTTTCGAGTAGCTTGGTCATTTCTGCAGCTTTAGTGGAGCTAACTGGTACTACTTGGTCTATCGCTGGTTGGTAAAGGGCGACACCTACTTTTAAACAGGCTGGGGTGTGGCCACCGATTACTTTTGGAATGGTGCGGGTTTCGAAATTGGGGTTGCCTGGGTCTTCGCGTTCGGGCGAGTAAACAAGGAAGATGTCTTCGCCTACTTTTAAGCCACTTTCTTCTACGCGTGGCAGAATTTCTTCTTCGGTGGTGCCTGGGTAGGTGGTGCTTTCTAGTGAGATAACTTGGCCAGCGCGTAGATTGGTTTTTAATGAGTTGGTGGTGTTAATCACGTAGCTTAAATCGGGTTCGCGGTATTTATTTAGCGGTGTGGGCACGCATAAAATTAGTGCGTCGCATTCTTTGGCGCGGGCAAAGTCGGTGGTGGCTTCAAAACCTGTTTTTACCGCTTCGGCAATTTTGGTATTGGGGATGTGTTCAATATCGCTTTTGCCGTTATTTAGGTCGATTACTTTTTGCTCGTTAATATCTATACCTAGCACTTTAAAGCCAATGCTGTTGTAGCGCAGCATAAGCGGCAGACCGACGTAACCTAGCCCAACAATACCGACAACGGCTTGTTTGTTGTTGAATTTTTCTATGCTGGCTGTTTGTGCTTGGCTCATAGGTATCTCTTTAGCGTTGAAGTTTTGAGTTTATAGGTTGGTATTTTAAGTTTGTAGGTCGGCTTTTAAGCCGACTTGTCGGGCTGAAGCCCGACCTACAGATCCCATACTTTGTAGGCCAGTCTTTAGGCTGACTTGTCGGGCTGAAGTCCGGCCTACAGAACCCATATTTTGTAGGTCAGTCTTTAGGCTGACTTGTCGGGCTGAAGCCCGACCTACAGCGAATGACGTAGCGAGTTTAAAATCGCTGTTTATCGTCCTTAAGCCGTATTCTCCGCCAAAATCACATCGACTGTTAACTGTCTGTCGCTGTATAGGTCTTCTATCTTGGCTTTTAGTGCCTGCTTTGCTTCTGTTTGGCCGTGGACTAGGCGTACTTGTTTGGGCCAGTAGCGCATTCTTTTGATGAAGTTGAGCAAATCTTGTTGGTCGGCGTGGGCGGAGTAGCCGGTGATGGTGTCTACCCCTGCTTTTATGCTATAGCGCTGGCCGTCTAAGTCGACGTAGCCACCGCTGGGGCCGTATTTCTGTATTTTGCGTCCCGGTGTGCCTGATGACTGGTAGCCGACAAACAGGACTTGGTGTTTGGCGTCGCCGAGCATGGCTTTTAAGTAGTTGACTATTCGCCCGCCGGCGCACATGCCGCTGGCGGCGATGACCACGGCGGGCCTGCCGGTTTTGGCGAGGTAGGCGACGGTGGCTTGATGTTCTTGGTGGCTGTTGATCGTGTATAAGTTGTCAAAATTCAGTGGGTGGCGTCCAGCTTGCAAGCGTTTTTGGGCTTCTTTATCCCAGTAGGGTTTTAGCTGGCGGTACACCTGAGTGAACTGGGCAGCTAGGGGCGAATCGACAATGATTTCTAGGTCTTGCCATACTCCGCCGGCGCTGTGTATTAGGCCTTCTAGCTCATAGAGCAGTTCTTGGGTGCGCCCCACGCTGAAGGCAGGAATTAATAGGGTACCTTGGTTGTGCAGCGCCTTTTCAATAGCGGCTTGTAAACGCTTGGTACGGTTGTGGCGGCTGTCGTGCAGTCTGTCGCCGTAGGTGCTTTCTAAAACCAGATAGTCGCATTGGTAGGGTGATTTGGGCGCTGGCAATATGGGTGACCAAGGCGCGCCTAAATCCCCTGAAAATACGACGCGTTGTTTGGTGTTTGCCTGTTTGTCATGCAGGGCTACTTCAACATAGCAGGAGCCTAAAATATGCCCGGCTCTGTGCAGTTTTACGCGCATACGCAACTGCGGGTTATCCACTAATGTGTGCCAGTGTTTGTAGTCTAAGGGGACTAGCTGGCTGGTTACTTTAGCTAAAAATTGTTCAATAATTTTAGCGTCACGGGTGAAGCCAATTTTTAACGCATCTTCAATCACTAAGGGCAATAAGTGCGCCGATGGCTGGCTGCACAGGATGGGGCCAGTGAAGCCCGCTGCCAGTAGGTAAGGTAAACGCCCGATATGGTCGATGTGGACGTGGGTGACGACTAGGGCTTGGATGGTGGATAAATCAAACTTAACTTGCAGCTGTTCGAAGTCGTCTAGCCGGGTGTCTTCACCTTGAAATAAACCGCAATCAATTAGCAGACTGTGTTCGGCATTGGCCACTAATTGATGGCATGAGCCGGTAACCCCCGATGCGCCACCGTGATGAATAAAGCGTGGATACGTCATAGGCACCTCAACAATGTTTTTTGTACATGCTATAACGTGCTGTGTTTTGTGGGCGGCGACTAGTTCAAAGAGCTGGTATGTGTTCTTGTGGGCTTAGCTTGCTAGACAACCATGCACCATCCCTGCACGGAGATTGAGCTGCCCGCACAAAGTTAAGAGTTTTCCCTGCGACCAGGGTTCCAAGAGGCCAAGGGTCGCGATTTCTTTATAACTGCCTTAACTGTTCCAGCTCTTGGCTTAGGGTTTCATATTCTTGCTTTTTACGCTGGATGAACTTTTCCGTCAGACTGATGCGTTCTTGAATGCCTGCAGGGGTGAGTACGTAACGGTAAGCGAGTTTGTTGTCGCTGTTGACGAAGCGCTCGGCTTTGAGCAGGCCTTTTTCGGTGATGGCCTTTAAGATGTAGTTGGTTTTGCCGAGGCTAAAGCCAAGCTGCTGCGCCAGTGAGCGTTGGTTAGGCTCTTCTGGGGCGTGTTGTAGGGTTTTTAGTAGTACTTCGTTGTTCATTGTCTCTTCTTGTTAGAGTTGGTTTTAGGGCGATGCGTGCGTTGGGTTTGGGTTGGTTTAGAGCTGCCGGGAAATCCCATTCGCTGTACTGTGTGTGGGAGCGCATCTTATGCGCGATAAGTTCAACAGCCAGCCCACAAGACATGTTCCTGTAGGTTGCCCCTTTAGGGCGACATGTCGGCCTAAAGACCGACCTATATGGAGAATCACAATCGCGCAAGAGTTGCGATGGCGAAGTGTTTAACAGCGTTTTAGCACGCTACCGCCCTACGCTGTTTTACGTATGTAGCCTAGGGTGTGAAGCTGTTCAAATTTTGAAAGACTGAATATTACCTAAAGCTGTAGGGCTTTGCATTGTTTTTTGTTGGCTTATTGGAGCATGGTTTTGTGCTTTATGCCTGCGGCTTGCAGGTGGATTGAGTTCTGTGTTTTTCTGTTTGTTTGTGTGCTGCACAAAATTAAGTCATTTACAGGGCTAAGAATCCAATTGCTGTACTGTGTGTGGGAGTGCATCTTATGCGCGATAAGTCCAACAGCCAGCCCAGTGCTGCCGGCAAGTCCCATTCGCGCAAGAGTTGCGCTCCCACAAGAGCTGTGCCAACCCCGAAAGCTGTGCCAACCCACAAGACATGTTCCTGTATGTCATGCCTTTAGGGCGACATGTCGGCCTAAAGACCGACCTTGGAGAATCCCAATCGCGCAAGAGTTGCGCTCCTACGGGTGCCTGTCAGAGAGTTTTGATGTGTATTAAGGTACTATCACTCGGTCAGTCGAATCCTGTGGTTTTGGCAGCGGTTAGCGTATGATTTGGTTAGCCAATTTTATGCAAGGAGTTTAGGGTGTTTTCTTCATTTACCTTTCAGCAACGACTGCTTGCTACCATTATTTTATCGGGTAGCGTTTTTCTTTTGTTTGGCTTGTTATATACCTTGGAGCATCATGCTCAACTGGCTGAAAGCACTATGCTTAAGCACAGTGAAGCGATGCAGGTGGTGTTAAATGAGCGGATTAAATCCAAGGAAGAGTTTGGTTTAGGTTTGGCGGTGATGTTGGCTAATAATCCGTTGATTCCGGTATATCTTGCAAACAATTCCCGCGATCAAGCTCAATCCTTACTCAGTGGCATTATCGAAAATTACGCTGAAGCCACTAATTATCGTGGTTTGAAAATACAAATTCATACGGCTGAAGGTCGTTCTTGGTTACGCAGCTGGGATCCTGTTAACCACGGCGATGATGTTCGTTTTCGCCCCAGTATTCAAAAAATCATGCAGGAGCGAAAACCTTTTACGCTCTCGACGGAAACTGGACTGGTTGGTTTTGCGATTCGCGGTGTTGCACCAATTTTTATGAACGGTGAATACCTCGGTAGCTTAGAAGTGCTGCAGGGTGTGGGCAGTGTCAGCCGTGATTTTGAGGCCGATGGTCAGGCCTATATTATGCTGCTGAATAAGAATGTGTTGCGTGATTCTCCTAGCCTTGCGCAAAATAA
>LFTS01000071.1:0-9630 GCA_001513435.1 Gammaproteobacteria bacterium DTU040 | reverse complement strand
TAAGTCGTTGAACTTAGATGCGCTAGATTTGCGTGCTGGTCAGCTAAATACTGAGTTAAATGATCAATGGTTTGCTACGCAATCGCCTGTGATTGATTTGAATGGCGAGTTAATTGGTGTGCATATTATTGGTGAGCCGGCGCAGGTAATTGCCGAGCAGGTTAAGTCCGCATCCGCCGCGGCGTGGATGTTTATGCTGATGCTGGGGTTGCTGATTTTAGGTATGGGCGTGATGGTGGCTTGGCAGGTGCAGCGTGGAATTGTTGGGCCAATTACGCGTTTTCAGCAGCAGTTAGGTGTGATTGCTGATTCTTTGGATTTAACTAAGCGCATTACCACGCAAGATCGCGGTAGTTTAGGTGCCTTGGCAGCGCAGACCAATAATTTGTTGGTCCAGCTGGAGACTGCTGTTAAAGGTGTGCATAGCGGCTCTGACCAAATGTCTTCTTCGGTGGCTGAAATCACCTCGACCATGGAGGAGTTGTCGGCGTCGTCTACGCAGATTGCGGATTATTCCCATGCAGTGGTGGATGTGGCGAATCAGACCCTTGATAGCAGTAAAAAAGGGGCGGATACCATGCAAAACCTGCAGGAACGTATGGCGGATATTCATCAGGATAGCGCTGTGAGTCTGCAGGAGATTTTGCAGTTGGGGCATCAGTCCAAGGCTATTAGTAAGGTTATGGATTTGATTAATGACCTAGCTGACCAGACCAAGCTGATTGCTTTTAATGCGGCGCTGGAGGCTTCTAGTGCGGGTGAGTCGGGTAAGCGTTTCTCGGTAGTGGCAAGTGAAATTCGCCGATTGGCGGATAGCGTGACGGATTCTACTTCTGAGATTGAGGGGCGTATTCAAGAGGTGCAAGACTCGATTAATCGCTTGGTGATTACTTCGGAGAAAGGTTCTACTTCGATCCAGCAGGGTATGCAGCTGAGCTCAGAAACCGCGCATGAGTTGAGTATGCTGGTTGATGCAGCGAGTAAAACCAGTAATGCCGCGAAGCAGATTTCATTGTCTACACAGCAACAAAAAACCGCGAGTAATCAGGTGGTGATTGCCTTGCATGATATCGCCAACGCCAGCAGTCACAACGTCCAATCAGTGCGCGACATTACCAATATCAGTGAAGACATACTGCGTATGTCACAACACCTGCACGAGCTGGTGAATGAATTTCGGGTGGGGGAAGCGTAAAGCTCTTGTGGGCACCTCAAGCCCGCTGCGCGCTTTTTGTGGGAGCGCAACTCTTGCGCGATTGGAGCACGAACCTGCCACAAGTGGTTTTATCCTGTTGCTCATGTGGGTACCTCAAGTCCGCTTCGCGCATAAGATGCGCTCCCACAGGGTGCCTTGGCCTGATCTAGCTGGGTATGGGCTGTTTGTAGTGGTTTTGTGGGGACTCTTTGTAGTTACTCAGGTTTATCTGCCCAGCGGTCGCGGATGTGGAGTATTTCTGGGAGGCAGTCCATGAATATGTCGACGAGCATGGGGTCGAAGTGGCTGCCGCTTTGGTCGCGGATGAACTCTAGTGCTTCTTCGATTGGCCAGGCTTTTTTGTAGGGGCGCACGCTGGTGAGTGCGTCGAATACATCGACCAGTGAAACAATGCGTGCTTCGAGGGGTATGTCCTCACCTGCCAAGCCATTTGGATAGCCTGAGCCGTCCCATTTTTCGTGGTGACAAAGTGCAATGGTGGCGGCCAGTTGTAGCAAGCTTGATTTATGTTCGCCGATTATTCGTGCGCCTATGGCTGGGTGTTGGCGCATGACTTCCCACTCTTCTGCGGTGAGTTTACCTGGTTTAAGTAAAATCGCGTCGGGAATACCTATTTTGCCGACATCGTGCATCGGTGCAGCATGTAATAGCTCGTCCGCCTGTTCATCCGAAAAACCAATGGCTTTGGCAATGGTGCGGGCAAAGTGGCTGATGCGCAGGATGTGCATACCGGTTTCGTTGTCTCGATATTCTGCCGCTTTTCCCAAACACTGGACTATTTGTAGGCGGGTTTCTAGGACTTCTTCCGCTTGTACCAAGGACAGATGCGTACGCACACGCGCTTTGACGATAGCTGGGTTGAAGGGTTTGGTGATGTAGTCAACTGCACCCAGGGCAAAGCCTTTTTCCTCATCGCCACTGTCGCTAAGCGCGGTGACAAAGATAATCGGAACGTGACGTAATGCCTGAATGTTTTTCAACTGTTCGCATACGTCGTAACCGGACATATCCGGCATCATAATATCTAACAGGATCAGGTCAGGCTGTTCTTGCTGCGCCAGTTTTAGTGCGGTTTTGCCGTCTTTGGCAAAGATGAGTCGGTATTCGTGCTGTAGGGTATGGCGCAATAGCTGTAGGTTGGTGGCTTCGTCGTCTACTAACAATAGGCTGTGTTTTTTTCTATTCATAGTTTTTATAGCTTCGTTTTTAAAAAATTTACGATCTGTTGGTAATCTCAATCGCGCATAAGATGCGCTCCCACAGGGTGCCTTGCTCTAGCCTTTGCGCATAAGATGCGCTCCCAAAAACCATGTATGTTGGTAACCTCAATCGCGCAAGAGCTGCTCAAGACATGCGCAAGCTTGGTCAAATTCAAAGCTATCAATGGCTGTACGAAGTTGCTCGGTCTGCTCTGTTTCTAGGTTTTGGTAAAGGGTTTCGAGCAGTTGATTATCAAGCTCATTACGTTTTAGCACGACCAATAATTGCTCAATGATTTGGGTAACAGGCTGGTTGTTCCGTGTTGCCGACTGCGACTCCTTTGCTTGGTTATCGTTCTCAACCCGCCATGTTTGGAGCTCCGTCTGGATTGCCGCAAACAACGCGTTCAGCTCTGGCAGTTGCTGCAGTGCTTGCTGTTGCTGATCGGTTTTTAGCATGTGTTCTAACTCGGCTGTTTTTTTCGATAACGCGTTGAGCCCTAAGTTACCGGTGACACCACGCAAGCTGTGCAGATTAAACAACAGCGCGTCTAAGTCGATAGATTCCGCCGTTCCATGGAGTTGCGGATACTGCTTGGCTGCTGTCTCAAGAAAACTGCTAATTTGCTTTACCAGTTCTTGTCGACTGCCCCACAGGTTTTCGCCTGTGTGCCAGTCAATGGTTTTGGCTTTAATGGCTTTGATAGGCTCTGCGAGCGTTTTCGTGTGTTTGAGTACGCGGCGCATTTCAGCAAATAAGTTGGGTACATCTAGCGGTTTTACCGCAAACCCATCCATACCTGCTTGGCGCGCCTCGTCGCGATCACGCTCCATTACGCTGGCGGTCAAGGCAATAATGGGGGTGCGCTTAAGGTTATGCTGTTGTTCATTGCTGCGAATTGTCGCGCAGGCCTGCAAGCCGTCAATGATCGGCATGTGCAGGTCCATCAGCACCAGATCAAAGCTGTCGGTATGATATAGCTCAATCACTTCTTGACCATTGCGGGCACTGAATACCTCATGCCCTTCGCGCTCCAGTATCAAGCGTAGCAGCTGAAGGTTTTGTTCAACATCATCGGCTATTAGCAATTTTAACTTAGGTAACTGCACTGCTTGCTCAGCCTGCTTTTGTGGTACAGGCTGATCGGCGACTCTCAGCGGCAGGGTTACGCAAAAATTACTGCCCTGTCCCAATTCCGTTTCTACTTCAATTGTGCCACCCATGGTTTCGGCCAATTGTCTGGAAATAGTGGTGCCCAAACCGCTGCCGCCAAAGCGTCGGCTGATGGAGGAGTCGGCTTGGGTAAAGGGCTCAAAAATGCTGCTGACTTGCTCCGGCGTCATGCCAATGCCTGTATCCTTAACCTGAATGCGGACGTTGCCGTTGGCATAATTAAGCTTAATGCTCACTGTGCCCTGCTCAGTAAATTTAATCGCATTGCCGATAAGGTTGGTTAATATTTGCGCAATACGTAGCGAGTCACCAACAAAAAACTTAGGCGTAGACTCGGGGTAGTCTGTGTGCAGATGAAGCCCCTTGCTTTGCGCTGATAAGTTAAGCGTCGCTAGTATTTGCTGGATAAGTGCGGGCATCGAAAAAACATTATTTTCTAGTTCTAAATAGCCCTGCTCAATTTTTGTGGTATCTAAAACATCGTTAATCAGGCTGAGTAAAGAGCGTGATGAATTTTTGATTGTTTGCAGATGATCTCTTTGTGTCGGCGTCAATTCGGTGTGTAGCAACAAGTCCGTAAAGCCGATAATGGCGTTCATTGGTGTACGTATTTCATGGCTCATGTTGGCTAAAAAGTTACTCTTTGCCTGAGCTGCTTGCTCGGCACGCTCGGCAGCTTCGCGCAATGATTCTTCCAGTGCGTGGCGCTCGCTAATATCGGACAACATGCCGACAAACAGCAAATCATCGCCTTTTTTTTGTGCCACTTTACCCACCGCCAAACGCACGGGTAAGGTGCTGCCATCTTTACGCCGCGCGACCACTTCACGCCCTATGCCAATAATATTAGCTCTTTGCGTTTCACGATAATTAGAAAGATAGCCATCATGCTCAGAATGGTAAGGTTCTGGCATCAGCATTTTGACGTTATGACCTACCACTTCAATCGCTTGGTAGCCAAAGAGTCGCTCAGCTGATTTGTTAAATTCTTGCACTTTACCTTGCCCATCAATGGTAATAATGGCATCCACGGCGGTGTCCAAAATCGCCTGTACGCGAGATTTATTTTCTTCCATGATGCGGTAAAACATGCTGGTGCGTATCAGTCCGTTTAACGCTACCACCATGCCGCCGGCGGTAATACACAACGAAGACAAGGCCAGCGCTATGTAGCTTTCCTCTATCATTATGCCGGACAGTTTTGGGCTCGCCACGCCGTAAAACTCTGTTGCTGCAAGAGCAGTGTAATGCATGGCCGCAATAGCAAGGCCAAACAAGATAGCGCTTAGATAAAAGCTGTATTTTTTAGGTAACTTAAGACCTAGGCGAAAACGTATTGTAAGTGCCGCTATGGATAACAACACGGCCATGCAACCCGATAGCGCAAAGACCCAAGGGTCGTACAGCATGACTAGCGGGGTGACCATCGCCATCATGCCCAAATAATGCATTAGTGCGATACCTAAACCGATGATTGTGCCGCCAATAATAAGCTGCTGATGGGTAAATTTGGGGCGCGCCAAGATGTTCATAGCCAAGGTAGAAGCCACTAATGCCGGCACAAAAGACAGCATGGTTAAGTCGGCACGATAATCGATCGGTGCAGGCAAATCGAAGGCAAGCATACCGATAAAGTGTGTGCTCCAAATACCTGCGGCCAAAGCAATAGCGCCGGTTATAAGAGCAATTCTCTGATAAAAAAGGCTGGCTGAGTAGCGCGCAATATGGGCGGTTTCCAGCGCCATCAGTGACATAAACACAGCCACCACGATGGAAAGCACGACCAGCCCCATTTTATGTTCGCCCTGAACCAGAGGCAGACCTTCAATTGCAGCTGTTGAAAAAAAGTTGTGTAGCATGATTAGTGTAAATTCGCCTTATTGAGCAAGCGTACCAAGCCTTCCATCACTGTTAGATTAGCCAATTCCATTGCATTAAGCTCCTGCAGTGCGTCTTCTAAACGCCCTTTAATATGTAAGTCTATCGCTTTAATGGCGTGATCATGCACTGCTTTGTGTGGGACTTCCAGTGCCGTGTAGTCGGACATCTGCTGAAACAGCGCACGGCCATCACCGGAGTAGTACCACTGCCCCAAGCGGCAATGTTTTTCATCGGGGAAGTCAGCCGGCGTGGCATCGTAAATACCGAAGAATACTTTGTATACCTCAAGCTTAAGCTCCAGCTCATCAATATTGGCGAGCTCCACGTTGGCCAAAATGGCAGATGAGTTAATGGCTTGCTCCATGCGCTGCGACAGCAACAGTAATTCATTCATGCTGACAACGGCTTGCTGGCTTTGCACGGCGTGCTCTTCCGCGTCCGCTGCACCCGCTTCAATTACGCTATGCGCGTCACGGGTTTCTTCCTGAATATTTTTAACTAGGGTGGAAATATCATCGGTAGCTTGCGAGGTGCGCTGGGCAAGATTACGCACTTCGTCGGCTACCACTGCAAATCCGCGCCCTGCTTCACCAGCTCGTGCCGCTTCAATCGCCGCATTAAGCGCCAGCAAGTTAGTTTGATCGGCCACTTCTTCAATCAGCTGCACAATGCCACCAATCTCTTCGGCACGACGACTGAGCGTGCTGACCTTTTCTGACGCCTCACGCATGCGTTCAAAGGTCGACTGCAGGTTGGCGGCGATTTGGGTGAATGCCTGCCGGTTGGTGCTTGAGTGTTCAGCGGCTTGTAACGCTGATTTCTTTTCTTCGTTAAGGGTTAGAGCCAGCTGTTCGAAGGAGTTTTTTACGCCATTAAGTGAGTTACCAAAGGTGCCTAGACTGTTAAAAACACCATTATGGACAGTGCGTTCACGCTGCAACTGCGTCAGGGTGCCAGTTTCTGCGCTTAGCTGCTGTTCTAGTTCATTAACGCGAGCCTGCAGTGCTGCATTTTCATGCAGTAATTGTGCGTTATCCGCTTGGGTTTGTTTAAGTTGTGCTTTTATTCGGCTGGAAAACATAACATCCTCGCTCTGCATCAATTTTTTGCAACGTTTACAGTATGTGTAAAATTACTTTAACTGGTTAAGAAGCCTTTGTATCTGCATAGTTACTGTGCCGCTGACTAGGTTTTTATGAGGTTTAGGGTTGCTTGCCGCAGTTATACCGCTTAAGGAAACTCTGAATAGTCAACCTATAATGGCAAACTACTGGCATTCACTCCCCTAGTCATATTAGGCAAGTCTTAACGAGAATTAATCTTATTTTCAAGAATTCCTTGATCAAACGCAGGGATGCTTAAATCAGTACTCAGCAACCTTGGGTGATGCTGGCTGGGTTCAGTGCTGCCGGGGCTTCAATCGCGCAAGAGTTGCGCTCCCACAAGTTGCGCTCCTACAAGTTGTGCGAAGTGGGCTTGAAATCACACATGGGCATCAGGATAAAACCGGTTGTGCCGGGTTCGGGCTTCAATTGTAGTGGTCAAGTAAAACTGGCCACCGACTTAGTTTTATGTACCCCTACTGATCGCGCAGTATATCAATTTTTAAAATATCTTTATCTTCAAGCTCATTAGCAAGCTGTCGATACTGTATATTACTGTTCAATTCTATTTTTGGCCTATTGTATGAAAATCAATCTTCCTGTAGTGGATAAAGAAATCACCTTCGCACAAGACGCACAGCTTATTTCGACTACCGACCTAAAGGGCACTATTACTTTTGTAAACGATGCCTTTGTCGATGTTTCGGGCTTTTCTCGAGCAGAATTGATCGGGCAAAACCATAATATAGTTCGCCACCCTGACATGCCCCCCGCTGCTTTTAAAGATCTTTGGGAGACCATTAAGTCTGGTCAATCCTGGAAGGGTATGGTGAAAAACCGTTGTAAAGACGGACGCTACTACTGGGTTGATGCCTTTGTATCGCCAATTTCAAAAGACGGGCAAACTGTTGGTTATCAGTCTGTGCGCACCTTACCGACGCACGAGTGTAAAAAGCGTGCACAGACTCTGTTTCAACAGTGGAGTAAAGCCGATAAGAAAGCTGGGGTTAGCTTTAAAAGCGGCCTTTCTATTGCCAGCCTATTAAACCTTGCAGTGTTAGTCCCCGCCATTGTTAGCGTATGTCTGCTGGCGTACTTATTTAATTGGCAAGCGGCTGCAGTAGCTGCCTCAGGGTTTACTGCCAGCGTTATAGGCACTGCTTGGGTGGGCAGTCTTATTAAAAACATGGTTAACTGCGCGAAAAATGTCGCCCACAACCCAGCCATGAGCTACATCTACACCGGCATGAGAAACGATCTTGGTCTAGTGCTGTATGCATTACAGGTACGCACTTCTGAGCTACGTGCCGTTGTATCGCGACTCGAAAATACTGGACTGTATTTAGTGCGCGTTAAAGACAGCAGCGTAAGTAACTTACAGCGCTCAAAACAAGCCATCGCCAGTCAGGGCAAGATTGTTGCCGATGTGGTAATGGCTATGGAGCAGCTGGTCGCCAGCCAAGTGGATATCAGTCAATCCTCATCGCAAATGGCACAGGGTTCAGGTGAATCACAACGCATCATGCAAGCTGGACAGCAGTCCATTAGCCGTTTAATGGATTCTATCAGCAGTCTGTCTAGTGAACTGGAAAGTATTAAAGCTCAAGTCCATGCCACCGCAGAGCGCAGTGTCAACATCGGCACTGTGCTGGATGTGATTACCGCGGTTGCCGAGCAAACTAACCTGCTTGCACTTAATGCGGCTATTGAAGCTGCACGCGCTGGTGACGCTGGACGCGGTTTTGCGGTAGTGGCCGATGAAGTGCGTAAATTGGCTCAGCGCACCAATGAATCTGCAGCTGAAATCCAAACCATCATTGCCGATCTGCAAGCTGACACAACCGAGTCGGCACAAGCAATCGAGCTGGGGGTTAAGCGTTCGCAGCAAACCATCGAGATCGCCAGCGAAGTGGATCAAGAGTTGGGGCAAGTGGTAGAGCAGGTGCGCCGCATTAGCCAACTGGCACTGGCCATTGACGGCTCAATTCAAACCCAGTCGGCCTTAAGTGAGCAAACGCGCCAACGTATGCGGGAGCTGAGTCAAAGCGCTGAGCACGCAATAGCCGCAGGAGATGAGGTCGCCGCCGACAGCGACAAGTTAGGCTGGCACATCAACAACCTGAACATGTTGGCTAGGCATTTCTTGTCAGTCACGGTACGTAACAGCCAAAAACTTTAAACAGCACGTTCTTTTTTCGGCGGTGTGGATTATTAAGCTGGCTTAGTTGCTACCTGTTAACCAATCGCGCATAAGATGCGCTCCCACAAGGTGCGCTCCCACAAGTGCGGTGCACCAAAGGCCGGCAGCGCAGCGACTGCTTTGTAGTGTCTGCTTTACTGTGGGAGCGCAACTCTTGCGCGATGGGATCTTCAGCCGGCTCAAAAACCAAGCCAACGCTAATGTCAATCGACATCACCTGTTAACTAAAGAGCTGATAACATAGCGTTTTTCTAAATATCCTGCTGCGAGCCACTCAGCGCAGCAGCAGTTGTGAATTTTTGAGACGCACTGACACCATGCAGCAAACAATCAGCCCAGCCATTTCTTTAGCCCAGCAAACTCCAAAGCGAATTCGCATAGCTTGGCTGCTCTTGCTGGGCATCCTGTTAATGGCTGTGATGGGCGCTTTGTTGGCGGGCTCTTTTTCTGTTAGCTTGGCTGAAATCGGACATGTCATCTATGTTCGTCTGGCGGGGATGCCACAAAGCGGCACGCTAGACACTATCATTTGGCAAGTACGCATTCCGCGCATTTTTGCTGCACTGTTGCTGGGCACCAGCTTGGCGGCAGCCGGTGCGGTATTTCAGGCGTTGCTGCGTAATCCTTTGGTCTCGCCCGATATTTTAGGTGTATCCGCCGGCTCTGGCTTAGGCGCCGTTATCGCCATGCTTCTAGGTTTATCCTTATTCTGGTTGCAGGCGCTGGCTTTTCTTGGCGGGTTAGCGGCGGTTTTTTTGGTTTATAGTATTGCCAGTCTATTGCGCCAGCGCGATCCCATATTAATGCTCGTATTAGCCGGTATCGCCATCGGCACTGTGCTGGGCGCAGGGATTTCC
>LFTS01000209.1 GCA_001513435.1 Gammaproteobacteria bacterium DTU040 | reverse complement strand
TACAGACTCAAGTATGAAAACAATTGTGTAAACGCAGTCCAATAAATGGGGTGCATTCCAAAAGAACCATCCTGCAGCGTTGAATCCAATCGCGCATAAGATGCGCTCCCACAAAAAGCTGTGCCCCTCAATAGCTGTGCTTCTCAATAGCAGCTGTGCCAACCCAAGCCAGGTGCAGCGAACGCTTAATACTGTGGGAGCGCAACTTTTGCGCGATTGTTATCGGACCTTTTCTTTGTTGGCGATGATGTTTAGACCTTTAAGCAGATTGAGTGCTTGGTTGAGTTGGTAGTCATCGGTAATCGCATCTGCGGTGTTTTTCTTATCCGTGGTACTGGGTGATTTGTCGTTATTTAGGTGTCCAACTAAATCTGCTTCTTTAATAGTGATGCTTTGTTGCTCTTGGCTAATCTTTGCACGCTCAACAACGATATCAGGCTCAATACCTTCAGCCTGAATTGAGCGGCCCAGCGGTGTGTAGTACAGCGCGGTGGTTAGCTTTAAAGCATGCTCGTTATTCAATGGCAGAATGGTTTGTACCGAGCCTTTACCAAAACTGTTGGTACCCATCACAATCCCACGCTTATGGTCTTGTAATGCACCGGCGACAATTTCTGAGGCGGAAGCGCTACCGCTGTTAACCAGAATAACCAAGGGAATATCACCAATACTGGTACGGCTGTTAGCGAAGTAATTTTGCTCGGAGTTATCCAAGCGGCCTTTGGTATACACAATTAAGCCTTGGTCAATGAATAAGTCAGTGACATCAATAGCGGCTTGCAGCAGCCCGCCTGGGTTGTTACGCAAATCAAGCACTAAGCCCTTAAGTAGGTTGTTCTTGTCTTGATTAAGCTTGCGTAGTGCCTTAGATACCTCGTTAGCAGTGTTGCTCTGGAACTGGCTGATGCGGATTAGGCCATAGCCTTGCTCAAGCGTTTGTGCGCGTACACTTTGTGCTTTAATTATCGCGCGCTTAAGTTTTACGTCAAAAGGAGCACGGTTTTCGCGCGCAATAGTCAGCACGATAGAAGTGCCGGGCTTACCGCGCATTTTGGCAACAGCATCCATCAGCGACATGCCTTTGGTTGGCTGACCATCAATCTTAATAATGAAGTCTTGGGCTTCAATCCCAGCCTGAAAAGCTGGTGTGTCATCAATAGGCGAGACAACTTTCAATACATCGTCTTCCATACCCACTTCTATACCTAGGCCGCCAAACTCGCCGCTGGTGCTTTCTTGCAGTTCCTGAAAGGCCTTGGGGTCAAGGTAGCTAGAATGAGGATCAAGGTTATTGAGCATACCTTTGATGGCGTTCTCGAGCAGAGTTTTGTCGTCAATCGGCTCAACATAAGCAGACTTGATGCGCTCCATAACCTCAACAAAAGTACGCAGCTCTTCGAGGGGCAGGCGCGGTTCCTGTGGCTCTTTGGCCCCTACTTGCCAGCTTAGAGTTACAGCAAAGAAAGCGATAACTAAACGTTGTACAACAGTTTGCGAGTTGCTTGGCATATGCCTACTCCTAAAAATTCATCTCAACAGCATAAAAGGTACTGTTATGGTCTTGCTGGCGCCTAACAAAGTGGCTTAGGTTCGGCACCATTGATTGGGGTCTGTGGCTTTGCCTTGTTTGCGAATGGCAAAGTAAAGCGCACTTTGTGCTTGTCCGCCAGTATTACCGACGGTGGCTATGACTTGTCCTGCTTTTACGGTATCGCCCGCTGAGCTGAGTAAGCTTTGGTTATGACCGTATAAGGTCAAGTAACCGCCGCCGTGATCAACAATAATGAGCATGCCAGCGCCGCGTAACCAATCGGCAAATACCACGCGGCCCGGATGAATGGCTTTGACTTGCGTGCCTTCCGGAGCCTGAATCAGCACGCCATCCCATAGACTACGTGAGTCACCTCTGGGAGTGCCGAAACGGGCAATCAGCGGACCGCTTACCGGCCAAGCCAATTTGCCACGCGCTTTATCAAAATTACCACCCGGATGGCTGAAGCTGCTACTGACCACAATGTGTTTGCCATCTTTGGGTTGATTTTGAATTTGGTTTTGTTGCTGCTGCCGAGCTATCGCCTGCGCTTGCTCTAGGCGGCGTTTTTCTTCTTGCGCTTGCTTGGCTAGCGTAGCCTCAATGGTTGCCAGCACTTTGTTCAGCTCTTGCTGGTCTTTTTCTTTGGAGCTGATTTGCTGTTGCTGTTGGCTTTGCTGTTGATTAAGTTGCTTTACCCGTTGCTGACGCTGCTGTTTTAGCTCGGCTAACTGCTGTTTGTCTGTCAGTAGACTGTTTTTTTGGTTTTCGATTTGTTGTTGCTGTTGGCGGATATCGCTTTGCAGCTCAGCCAGCTGTGTAATGGTTTTATTATAGGTGTCAATCTGCTCGCTACGCGCTTTGTGCATGTACTGGTAGTAGGTCAGGTTGTGGTTGGCATGACCTGGCTGTTGCTGGTTTAAAAATAAACGCAGGGGTTCTTGTTGACCTGCCTGATAGGCGGCGCGCCCCTGTATGGCAATCAGTTTTTGTTGTTGCTGGCGCTGTATTTGCAGCGTCTTCGCTTCCTGGTTGAGCTGCTCAAGCTCTTGCTGATTTTTTTTAAGCTCAGCTTCTAGCTGACGCACTTTAGTTTCCAGTGCGCCAATTTCTTGCTCAGTTTTTTGTAATTCGCGTTGTGCTGTCGATTTTTCACTCTGTGTTTTTTTAAGCCGCTGCTTGAGTTCGGCGATATCCTTTTTGGCTTGTTCAATTTGTTGTCGCGTAGCAGCGCGTTCGTCAGCATAGCTAGGCTGAACGAGACTAAGAAGCAATAAGGCGAGCAAGAAACGTAGCATGACTAAAACCGACCGCACAGGAAAAAACAGTATAAGAGTTAATGAGGGGTATAAATGTTAATAGCCGCACGCGCTACGCGGCGGCCTTGGCTATTTATAAGAGTTCTACAAGGTTGGTACCGGTCATTTCTTCAGGAATAGGTAAACCCATCAATGTAAGTAAGGTCGGTGCAACATCAGCCAAGATGCCACCACTACGAATACGTGCGGTACGCTCACCAATATAAATAAAAGGAACAGGCTTGCAGGTGTGTGCAGTATGCGCTTGTCCGGTGTCGGTATCGAGCATCTGTTCAACATTACCGTGGTCCGCAGTGATCAGCGCTTCGCCACCGACGCGTTTGAGAGCAGCTACAATTTTACCCATGCAGGCATCCAAGCACTCAACGGCCTGCACTGCAGCAGAAAAGACACCGGTATGGCCCACCATGTCGCCATTGGCAAAGTTGACGATAATGACATCAAATTCTTGCTTATCAATGGCTTGCACGATGCGATCAGTGACTGCGGGTGCGCTCATTTCAGGCTGTAGGTCATAGGTGGCGACCTGAGGTGATGGAATCAGTACGCGGGTTTCGCCAGGGAAAGGCTCTTCACGACCGCCGGAGAAGAAAAAAGTCACATGAGCATATTTTTCGGTTTCAGCAATGCGTAACTGAGTTTTGCCCAAATCAGACAGGTATTCGCCCAGCACATTGGTGAGTGCTGAGGGCGCAAATGCACAAGGGGTCGCAAAGCTAGCGGCGTATTGAGTCAGCATCACGTAGTCGGCCAGTTGCGGTACGCTTTGGCGAGCAAAACCAGCAAAGTCGTCTTGGATAAAGGCTTGGGTGATTTCACGCGCGCGGTCGGCACGGAAGTTCATAAAGATCACCGCATCGCCATCGCTGATAGGCGCCGCGTCGCCGATTTGTGTCGGCTTAACAAACTCGTCAGACTCGTCACGCGCATAGGCCGCGGCTAAGCCTTCGTTGGCCGTGCTGGCGGTAAATTCGGGTTGTGCATCAACGAGCAGCTTCCAGGCTTTTTCCACGCGGTCCCAGCGGTTATCACGGTCCATTGCGAAGTAACGACCAATCAGTGAGGCGATACGGCCTTTGCCTAACCTGTTAAAGGTGTGTTCAATAAAGTCGATGGAACTTTGCGCGCTGCGCGGTGGGGTATCGCGTCCATCGAGGAAAGCATGCACATAAATAGTCTCGGCGCCGCGCTGGACTGCTAACTCCACCATCGCTGCCAGATGTTCTTGGTGGCTATGCACACCGCCATCTGATAGCAAACCCATAATATGCACGGCTTTGTTGTGAGCAACGGCTTTATCTACGGCTTGGCACAGGGCAGGGTTGGTAAAGAAATCTCCCTCGACAATGGCTTTGGTGATGCGGGTGAAGTCTTGATAGACCACACGGCCTGAACCGAGGTTCATATGCCCGACTTCTGAGTTACCCATTTGGCCTTCAGGTAAGCCGACGTCCATGCCACTGGTGGAGATTAAGCCGTTGGGGTAGTCGCGGCGCAGTTGATCGTACACAGGCGTGCTGGCGCTATAGATAGCGTTGTGTTCAGTGGCTTCGCTATGGCCGAAGCCGTCAAGAATCATTAAAACGACAGGTTTTCGAGAGTTTGGCATACTGCTGGGCTCACTAAGTAATAACATTTAATAGAGTTATTTTACCCTGTTGACACTTTTTAGTCATGAATATTAATAAATGCTACGGATAGCCTTTTGCTGGTAATGCGAGTTTGTGCTGTAGCTTATGCGGCTAGCGTGTATAATCAGCCAATTTTAACCCAAGCTGGGAAGATAATAATGTTGGAACGGGTCATAGAGTTTGTCGGTAATCACTATATTCTGGTGAGCAGTTTTATTGGATTGGCAATCCTGCTAGTGCTGCATGAAACAAAGCGTTCAGGGCGTAATTTGAGTAGTCGCGAGGTGACTGCGCTGATTAATCGTGATGAAGCTGTAGTGTTGGATATACGTCAGCAAAAAGATTTTTCGGCGGGTCATATTGTCGATTCTATTCACATACCTGCGGCTAAACTTAAAGAGCGTATCGGTGAGCTAGAAGCATACAAAGATAAAACCATTATTGTGGTTTGTGCCTCTGGAATGACAGCGGGTGCTTCCTGCTCAGAGCTAAACAAAGCCGGATTTACCACGGCACGTCTTTCGGGTGGTATTGCTGGCTGGCGTTCAGATAACTTGCCAACGGTAAAAAAATAAAATGAGTAAGGTAGTAATTTACAGTAGCGACTGGTGCCCATTTTGCGTGCGTGCAAAGCAGTTGCTAGCCAGTAAGAACGTTACGTTTGAAGAAATACGCGTGGACGGTCAGCCAGAGCTGCGTGCGCAAATGGCACAAAAAGCCGGCCGCACCTCTGTGCCACAGATTTGGATCGGCGAGCTGCACGTAGGTGGTTGCGACGATCTCTTTGCGTTGGAGCGTGCTGGTAAATTAGACACTTTATTACAAGCTTAAATTAGGCTGTTAAAGTGCTAAAGTATTTGTTAACTTGATCTTGAAATCATTAAGGAAGGTTTTATGTCAGAGCAAAATAGTGAAGCAGTTACACAGGAACAGCCCAGCTCACAGTTTTCATTACAGCGTATTTATATAAAAGACCTTTCTTTTGAGGCGCCTAAAAGCCCTGAAGTGTTTCGTGAAAGCTGGCAGCCAGATATTGAATTGAACCTGTTTACACAAAAGCGTCACTTGAATGATGATTTCTATGAGGTTGTGTTAGGTATTACCGTTACCGCAAAAACAGAAGAGCATGTAGCTTTTATTGCAGAAATACAGCAAGCCGGTATCTTTTTAATTCACGGCTTTGATGAGGCCGCCCTAGGTCATGCATTGGGTTCATTTTGCCCAAGCATTCTGTTTCCTTATGCGCGTGAAACCTTAGATAGCGTGGTCATTAAAGGTTCATTTCCTGCATTAATGCTGGCGCCGGTTAATTTTGATGCACTGTATGCTCAAGAAATGGAGCGTCAACAAGAGCAGGCTTAAGCTGGGGCTGTTGTTGCAGGCTTGGTGATAAGTTATTGAGTTTTTCTGGGAGATAGCATGAGTAAAGTAAGTGTATTGGTGGTTGATGATGCATCATTTATTCGTGATCTTGTTAAAAAAGGCCTAAGAAGCTATTTCCCAGGAATTGTCACGGATGAAGCCGTTAATGGTCGTAAAGCGCAGCAAATTTTAGCCAATCAAACCTTTGATTTGGTTTTGTGCGACTGGGAAATGCCGGAGATGTCCGGTTTGGAGCTGCTTGTGTGGTTCCGCGAACAACCGCAGTACGCCAAAGCCCCCTTTATTATGGTGACCAGTCGCGGTGATAAAGAAAATGTGGTGCAGGCTATCCAAGCAGGTGTGTCTGACTACATAGGTAAGCCGTTCACCAACGAGCAGCTCATCACCAAGGTCAAAAAAGCCCTCAGCAGAACAGGTCGTCTTGCAGTGCTAGAGGCTGCTGCGCCCAACCGTATGTTAAGTACCGGAACGGCCAATGACTCACTCTCGGTTTTAACTGGTGGCAAGCCCGCTGAAACTGCACCACGAGCCGCTCCAAGCGCGCAACCAGCGGCATTTTCGTCACCATTAATTAACCAAGCACCACCGGTACCAGCCAAATCTGCTGCACCAAAGGGGCGTGGACAAGGTCGCCTGCGCTTACCTAATGCTGAAATGGACTGTGTTATTAAAGCCATTAGTCTCAAGGAAGCAGCGTTGGTGGTTAGACGTACAGAAATTTTGCCGCAAATTCTAGATTCGGTAGTACTGGATTTAGAGCAGGGTGAAACGGCTGAAGTGGCGCGACTCAATGCCTATATCCACTCGCTGACTGCAGTGGACGCCAGTCCTGACAGCGAATGGCTGCAGGTGAATTGTCGTTTTGTCGATAAAGACCCGCAGAAGATGGATTATATTTCGCGCTTAATTGCTCGCGGAACGGCGCAAAAGCACTTTGTCCCCAGCGCTAAATAACGCCACTACACACTGGCTAAAGCATAGTCGGTGACTATCCCTAGGAAAATAGCCAGCCCAGCCCAATGGTTGTGCAAAAACGCCTTAAGTGACGACTGCGCGTCGCGCTCGCGCGTGGAATAAAACTCCCACGTAAAGCATGCAGCAGCGGCCAGCAAACCAATATAAAAATATACTCCCAACGCAAAATTCTGCCCCACTAAGACTAAGCACAGCAGTGCACAAACTTGCAGTGTGAGAATAATGACACGGTCCGCATCACCGAAAACAATAGCCGTCGACTTAACCCCGATTTTCAGATCGTCTTCTCTATCACTCATGGCGTAGTAGGTATCGTAAGCGATGGTCCACAGTAGGTTAGCGATATAAATAAGCCAGACTTCTTTAGGTAGATCGCCTGCTTGTGCGGTGAAGGCAAGAATAATGCTGCATGAATACGCAGCGCCTAAGAATAGCTGTGGGTAGTAGGTATAGCGTTTGGTAAAGGGATAGAGTGCAGCTAAAAAGACGGCCAAAAAAGCCCAGTAAAAGGTCAGTTGATTGGTCAGCAAGACCAAGCCGAAGCTTAGGCTGATCAAAATCGCGAAGGTAATTAACGCTTCTTTGGCTTTAACACGCCCGGTTGCCAAAGGACGTTCTTTGGTGCGCGAGATGTGGCCATCAATTTTACGATCCGCGAAATCATTGATAGCGCAACCCGCAGAGCGCATTAAAATGACGCCTAGTACAAAAATAACCACATTGTTAAGGCTGGGTGAGCCTTGTCCGGCAATCCATAACGACCAAAGCGTTGGCCAAAGTAACAGGTAAATGCCTATAGGCCGATCCCAGCGCATGAGTTGAATAAAATCCCATGCCCGTGGATGAATTGCATTAGCTGAGCGCAAAATCTTTAAATACATAACAATAGGCTAGAGTTTATGAGTGAGTGGCTAAGTGTTGCCAGAATTCAGGTAAAAAAGCTTCGGCGACTAAAATTTTAAGCGACTCTTTGCTAAAGCAAGAACGGCGCGCCCAAAGTGTGCTTGTGTCGCTGATAAAAGGCAACAGCGCATCAGGCAGGATTTTAGGAGTTAGTTGGCATATTTCAATAACGCCGCGTTGAAAAGCCTGATCGCTAAATAACAACTCTCCCAATGAGCGTGTACCTAAGCTGGCAAGGTCAAAACCAGACTCTTGTAGGGAAGCTTGGCTGGCAACGCTGCGCGCATACACCCAGGGTTGTTGCTTGCCGCGTAAAAAAACCTCTCTTACCCAGCCGCTGCTTTGCTCGGGACAACCTAGGGCAGCGCACTCATCAGCGCGCAATTTTTGCCAACCTTCATTGACGGGCAAAACGCTAAAATTATTGTGGCTGAGTTGTATCAAGCGTTGAGTTAAAGAGTCTTGATTAAACAACCAGTCATTAACTTGCGGATCGGGTTGTGGCTGGGAATGCCAGATTAGCGCTGTATTGTTTGGAATGCTCACGATTAATATCTTGTTTTGCAAAGTGCCGATCTTAACACGTTGGCCAGTGATTTTTTAGTTATGCATGGCTGTCAAAATTGCCGATGGCAGGCCACTTGTTTTATGTACAAGATTCTTGATTCAAAGCAAAGAAAGGCTCTAGCCTCTGTTGACGGCTCATGTCATTCTTAGCCCCCTACAGCAAAGGCTTTGTTGGGTGGGTTGAATAAGGCAAGGCATTTGTTGTTTATACAATTGGGCAAATTAAGAGGCTTAACATGCGTAAACCGGAGTTGGTTTCAGCTATAGCTGATAAAGCGGGCTTGACTAAACAACAGGCTGGCAGAGTATTAAATGCAATTCTTGATGAAATTACTGTGGCTATGGAGAAAAATGACACAGTAAGTTTGGTTGGTTTTGGCAGTTTTTCCCAGCGCCATCGCGGTGCACGCACTGGTAAAAACCCGCAAACAGGCGCTGAGATGCAAATAAGTGCGAGTAACACCGTAGCATTTAAAGCAGGTAAGCAGTTGAAGGATGCAGTAAACTCGTAGCGAATGAACGGCTGTATTTGCTGTGATGTATTCAGAAATAACGCACAATTGGTGAGAGCTGGTTGTGCGTTTTTTACGCATAATAATAAATAAATTAAGAAAAATCCTGGGGGGGATAAAAATGAAATTTCGTTTTCTACTGTGGATGATTGCACGCATGCTGAGCAAGGCAAGTAAGGTTAATCCGCAATTACAGCAACAGCTGGCCGACAAAGAGCTAAGCTTTAGTTTGCAGACAATGGATGGCAAGGTAGCCCGTAGCTTTCATGTGCAAAATGAGCGTATAAGCAGTCATTCAGGAACTACGGCATCGCCTATTTTTGTTATGAGTTTTCGTGATGCCAGCTTCGGTTACTCGGTGATGACGGCAAAAAACAAGCAGCTTGCTTTTATGCAGGGCATCCAAAATAAAGATATAAAAATTACCGGTGATACGGCCAAGGTGCTGTGGTTTCAGGGCTTGTTTAAGTATGTCATGCCTAAAAAAGCAAAGACTCAACTAAAAACAAATAATTAATTGATGTTCTGAAAGCGATACTGCAATGCTTCGGCTAGGTGGTGTTTGCCTATTATCTCTTGTGCATCTAAATCAGCCAGTGTGCGTGCCACTTTCAGCACTCTGTGGCTGGCGCGCAGGGACAGCTTAAGCCGCTCGCAAGCCTGCTCTAACCAAATTCGATCGGCTTCTGCCAAAGTACAAAACTGGTGTAGCGAGTTTGTCGCGAGTTGACTGTTAGTGCTGCCTTGACGCTTAAGTTGTATTTGCCGAGCCTGACTGACTATAGCTGCAGCTTCTTGGCTGGTTATACCTGACTTGCTCTGCTGCGGCATAAGTGAAGTGGGTTCACGCGCCATGCTGACGTGCAGATCAATGCGGTCTAGCAGCGGCCCTGATAATTTATGGCGATAGCGCGCAATTAGCTCTGGCGTGCAGCGACAGCGCCCATCTGGGTCGCCTAGATAGCCGCATGGACAGGGATTCATCGCCGCTACCAGTTGAAAGCGTGCGGGAAACTTCAGCCGTCCATTGGCACGTGCAATCACAATGTGACCTGCTTCCAGCGGCTCGCGGAGTACTTCAAGCACCTTGCGATCAAACTCTGGCAGCTCATCTAAAAAAAGCACACCTTGATGCGCTAAGGTAATTTCTCCGGGTTGTGGTTTACTGCCACCGCCAACCAACGCAGGTCCAGAGGCGCTGTGGTGTGGTTGTCTAAATGGGCGTTGCGGCCAATGGGCCAAGCTTTGTAAACTGACCACAGACTGTACGGCAGCTACTTCTAGGGCTTCGGCTTCGGTCAACATGGGCAGCAGTCCCGGCAAGCGACTGGCGAGCATGGTTTTCCCAGTGCCGGGCGGACCGCTGAGCAATAAGTTATGCATGCCAGCCGCTGCCACAATCAACGCGCGCTTAGCGGCTTCTTGCCCCTGAACTTCTTGTAAATCAGGATAGGGTGGGCAGCTATCGGTTAGACCGTTGCTGCGGTAAGGTTCTAGGGGTTGCTGTTGGGTAAAGTGATGAACCAACTGCAGGATATGATCAACGGCATAGATGGTTAGACCGGAGACTAAACTGGCTTCTTCCGCATTGGCGCGGGGTACAATTAAACTACGCTGGGCTTGACGTGCGGCTAAAGCAGCCGGAAGCACACCACGCACTGGGCGAATATCACCGGATAAACCCAGCTCGCCAATGCATTCAAGCTCGGCTAGGGTGTTGACAGGAATCTGACCGCTGGCAGCTAGAAGTCCCAAAGCAATGGCCAGATCAAAGCGTGCACCGTCTTTGGGTAGGTCGGCGGGTGCAAGGCTTAGGGTAATTCTTTTATAAGGAAAGCTCAGTCCGCTGGTGAGTAAGGCGCTTCTCACCCGATCCTTACTTTCGCGCACAGCAGTTTCAGGCAGGCCCACCAAGGTGAAGGAGGGCATACCGTTACTTAGATGGACTTCTACATGTACAGGTGGTGCTTCGACGCCAATTTGCGCACGGCTATTGATGATGGCGATGGACATAGTTCCTCCTTGAGCTATGACTTGTGGCTTTTGTTAGTGCTACTGGGCTGGATTTTGCTCCAGTTGTTGCTCAAGAGCCTGTACCTGTTTTTCGAGCGCTTCCAAGCGCTTACGCGTACGCGCCAGTACCAGCATTTGAC
>LFTS01000020.1 GCA_001513435.1 Gammaproteobacteria bacterium DTU040 | reverse complement strand
TACCTAGAAAAGGTGACGCAGCCTTTCGAGATCGTTGCGTCCCTTGATAACAGTGCTAAGTCCACCGAATTGAAAAGCTTGCTGGAAGAAATCAGCAGCTTAAGCAACAAAATTACACTGCGTTTAGACGGCACCGATGCGCGCAAGCCATCCTTTTCTTTAAATCGTATCGGCGCGGATATGAGCCTGCGCTTTGCCGGCATTCCGCTCGGCCATGAGTTCACCTCTTTGGTGCTGGCATTGCTGCAGGTTGGCGGCCACCCCTCTAAGCTAGCGCAAGAAATGATTGAACAAATTGCACAGTTAGAGGGCCGTTACGAGTTTGAAACCTACTTCTCCCTGTCATGCCAGAACTGTCCTGACGTGGTGCAAGCACTGAACCTAATGGCAGTGCTTAATCCGAATATCCGTCACGTGGCGATTGATGGCGCTTTATTCCAAGAAGAAGTGGAGCAGCGTCAGGTGATGTCAGTGCCGATGGTGTTTCTCAACGGCGAAATGTTTGGTCAAGGCCGCATGGGCGTTGAAGAAATT
>LFTS01000225.1 GCA_001513435.1 Gammaproteobacteria bacterium DTU040 | reverse complement strand
CTGGATACACATTGCGCCAGAAGTTTTCCAAATCGGCCGTCACCGCCAAGGGTCTTTGTGCGGGTGAGAGCAGATGAATCACTACCGCAACTTTACCAGCCGCTACTGTAGGCGTTTGCGTCCAACCAAACAGCGCCTGCAACTTAGCGGCTAAGACAGGACCATTTTCAGCAGTGTAATCCAGCCGTATAGTCTGACCCGTAGGAATGGTCAGTGCTGCTGGCGCCAGCGTGTTGAGCTGCTGTTGCTGTGGGTAATCCAGCAGCGCTTGCAGTGCATTGATGAGATTAAGATTCTTCAAATCAGACCAGCGTTGCATACCGCTAAGAAAAGGCAACAGCCAATCTTCTAGACTAGCCAGCAGTGCAGCATCACTGACATCGGGCCACTCATCAGGAAATTGCTTAGCCAGTAATCCAACACGGGAGCACCACTGAGTAGCACTGTCGGTCCATGGCAAACTTTGCAGACCAACTTTGCGTACTGCGTTGAGCAAAGCTTGCTCAATCAGCGCAGCAGCCGGCTTGGGCAACTCTTTTTCAGCCAGTATCAACTCACCCAGCTTACGCACGCGACGAGCCACCACAGTGCCGCGCTTGTCATCCCAAACTGCTTCTTCACTGTCGCTAATCAATGCCGATAAATCCTGCTCCAAATCGGCAATTTCAACCGGGGCAGCTAGGTATATGGTTGCTTGACGCGCCTTGCCATCGATATCTGCAGCCACCAGCCAGTCGTAACGCACCAGCGCATCATCCTCACGCAACGTTGCCCCCTTACCATTGCTTAACTGATAACGTGCAGATTGTCCCGGTCGCCGCTGAGCCACACGGTCTGGATACGCCAACGCAAGCAACCGACCCACTTCAGTAGTTGATTGCATACTGGTCGTATCGTTATTTTTCAGCATTAAGCGTTTGGCTTCTTGGCGGATGGCATGCAAGCGCGCCGGATCAACTCGGTGTTGCTTGAGCTCGCCGCGCAACACCTGCAGTCGCTCGTGCATATCAGCACCAGCACTTGAGCCGAGCAGATCGCGCTCACCCAATAACGCCGCCAGCTGTGCTGCAG
>LFTS01000038.1 GCA_001513435.1 Gammaproteobacteria bacterium DTU040 | reverse complement strand
GACGCAGCTCGAGCCAGAGAAGCCGCGCGCAAGGCAAGAGAAATGACCCGCCGTAAAGGTGCGCTGGACATTGCAGGACTGCCGGGCAAGCTCGCCGACTGCCAAGAAAAAGATCCCGCACTCTCCGAGCTCTACATAGTGGAGGGTGACTCTGCTGGCGGTTCAGCCAAACAGGGCCGTGATCGAAAGACGCAAGCCATTTTGCCGCTTAAAGGTAAGATTCTGAACGTCGAAAAAGCACGTTTTGACCGCATGATTTCATCGCAAGAAGTCGGCACACTGATTACTGCGCTGGGCTGCGGTATTGGCAGAGATGAATACAACATTGACAAATTACGCTATCACAACATCATCATCATGACGGATGCTGACGTGGATGGTTCGCACATTCGCACTCTGCTGCTCACTTTCTTTTTCCGTCAACTGCCTGAGCTGATCGAGCGCGGCTATATCTATATCGCACAGCCGCCTTTATACAAAGTAAAGCGCGGTAAACAAGAGCAGTACATTAAAGACGATGAAGCCATGCAAGAGTATTTAACCCAGGCAGCCTTGGAAGATGCCAGCCTACACGTTAATGAAAATGCACCCGCACTATCAGGTACGGCATTAGAAGAGTTGGTTAATCAATACCGCGCCGTAATGGCAACCCTGCAGCGACTGTCCCGTATTTACCCACTGGAAATCACTGAGCATTTA
>LFTS01000236.1:646-934 GCA_001513435.1 Gammaproteobacteria bacterium DTU040 | reverse complement strand
ATAAGAGACAGCCATTAGCTTTGTGCGTGCCACGCTGTATTTTTCGCGTATGGCGAGTGGCTTGAAGAATGCGCAACTGCTCACTTTCAACACCAGACACATCAACATCCCTGCCTGGCACATGAATACTAAACCACTGACTAGTTAACGCTTGGCGATCTTTCAAGCCTGCGTAGCTAACGTTTTTAAAGGGTACTTGTGCCGCTCTTGCCAGCAGACGCACAACGTCTTCGGTATTTAGCTGGCGTTTCTCTATCCACAACCACAGATGCTCACCTGTGCCGGACA
>LFTS01000236.1:0-581 GCA_001513435.1 Gammaproteobacteria bacterium DTU040 | reverse complement strand
TCTCAGTCATCGCCGCCCCAAAAGCACTACCGCATGAGCGGCAATACCTTCCTCGCGCCCGATATAGCCAAGCTGCTCTGTGGTGGTTGCCTTAACATTGACCTGCTCAAGTCCGACCTGCAAATCTTGCGCTAAATAGGTGCGCATCAGATCGATATGTGGCGACATTTTCGGCGCCTGCGCAAGGATCGTGCAGTCTAGGTTAATTACATGCCAGCCTTTGCCATCAACCATATTCATCACGACTCGCAACAACCCGCGGCTGTCGGCACCATTAAATCTTGGGTCAGTATCAGGAAAGTGTCGGCCTATATCACCTAGCGCCAACGCGCCCAGCAAAGCATCACACACCGCGTGCAGCAAAACATCACCATCCGAGTGAGCCACAAATGCTTGCGTGTGCTCAATACGTACTCCACCTAGAGTAATAAAATCACCCGCCTGAAAACGATGTACATCATAACCGTGACCAATACGCATTTTAAATCTCATATAAAGCACTAAAACAATCAATTACGTCTGCCAAAGTAGCATTGTGCTCTTTCGGCAAAGCGTGCCTATTCTAGCAGGCTTAAGCTTAT
>LFTS01000075.1:11446-15257 GCA_001513435.1 Gammaproteobacteria bacterium DTU040 | reverse complement strand
TTTACGCTAGGTAAAGTTAACTGCCCCACTGCCCAGCATTGCTGGTTAACACTAGAGCAGAGCTGACCGTTAGACACGTGCAGTTGTGCGCGAACCTGTTCAGGTGAACGCTCAGTAAAACCTGTTAATTGTTTAAACCAATCCATTTTCACCCCCCGTCCGATTAGTACGCAGGTAGCAAGTGCCCTATTTTACGCGAATACGCTTGCTGTGTAAGAGGAGTTGAGGTGATGCAAGTTTTATTTTCTAAAGTGTTTGCTAGGAATAGCAGGCAAAAAAAAAGCCCTTGATAATCAAGGGCTTAAAGTGAAATGTGGCGGAGGAGGTGAGATTCGAACTCACGGATAGTTGCCCATCGGCGGTTTTCAAGACCGCTGCCTTCAGCCGCTCGGCCACTCCTCCGTCTTTGCGGCGGTGATTCTACCTGATTGAAAGATTCTGTCAAACATATTTACTTCTTTTGTTTAACAAATTTGCTATGCTTGGCGTCGGTAATAATTCTCAACTAAGGAGTAACACACTAATGCAGCGTTACAGCACACATGATGTAGCTATCCAGCGCGCAGGTAATTCAGTTCTGCGCAATACCTATGGCTTACTCGCGTTAACTTTAGCTTTCAGTGGCTTGGTTGCTTTTGTTTCACAGCAAATGCAACTGCCCCACCCTGGTCTAATAGTTACCTTGGTTGGTTTTTACGGTTTGTTTTTCGCCACCATGAGATTGCGTAATTCTGGCTGGGGCTTGCTGACCACCTTTGCGCTAACCGGTTTTATGGGTTACACCTTGGGGCCAATTTTGAATCTCTATTTGGGCATGAATAACGGCGCAAGCGTCATTAGCTCTGCCTTTACCATGACCGCTGTAGTGTTTGGTGGATTGTCAGCCTTTGTGCTGATTACCCGTAAAGACATGAGCTTTCTACGCACCTTTATTATGGTCGGTTTCTTTGTCTTGCTTGGCGCAATCATCGCGAGCTGGATTTTCGAAATTTCCAACATTCAGCTGATGATTAGTGCAGGTTTTGTCCTGTTCTCCTCTGCGGTAATTCTTTACCAGACCAGTGAGATCATTAACGGCGGTGAGACCAACTACATCATGGCAACCATCAACCTATATGTTTCCATCTACAACCTGTTTCTCAGCCTGTTACACATTTTGGGTGTAGCCAACGACGATTAACCGCGGTTGTCAGATACATAGAAAGCCCCTTAATTGGGGCTTTTTTGTTTTTCCTGGTGCAACGTATAGTTCTTCTATTTCCGTGCTGCACGTTCTCTTTCTACGCGTTCCGTAACATCCCGTGCCATGGATACGCTACCTAGTACTTTACCTGTATCGTTGACCACGAGCGCAAAGGTCATCTCAACATAGAGCTTATGTCCTTCTTTATGCATTGCTCGGGTTAAAGTCGGCGTGCCCGCAAGTTTGAGCTTGCCGCTGGCAATCGCCGCATTAAAACCGCGCCAGTGCGCTTCGCGTAAATGCTTAGGAATAATAATATCCAGACTCTCACCCAAAGCGTCTTCTGCGCTAAAGCCAAACAGTTTTTCAGCCGCATGATTCCAGCGCTGAATAGTGCCTTGAGTGTCGGCATAGATGAGTGCATCCGAGGTTTGTTCGATAATCCATTCAGCCAAGCTGCTCATAAGTATCCTCCCGTAAATTCTTAGCTTTATTTATACGCACCTTGGCTTTCTTCTACTGTCAGCACAAAGTATAACGCTTGTTTTAGATTAAGAATTTGCTTGAGAATTGCTGCTCAGGTAGGCCAAAAGCTCTGCATGGTTGCCCGTAAAAACCACGCGGTCTTTAATTTTGTTTTGCTGGTAGTGATACATCGGGTCGTAATATTGGCTCAGCAAGATATCAATCCATGCGCGATGTGCATCCAACTGTCCACCTTGCATTTGCTGTTGTAAACCCAGGTTCAGCAGCTGCTGGACTTCGTGATGACGTTCGGGGCCTAGGCGTCTTTGTATTTTAAGCAGGCTGCGCTGCATGCGTTCAACATAGAGCTGATCGCCCTGCTCTTGCCCATAGAGTTGAGCAAACTCCTCATGCAGATGGATCACATAATCACGCAGAATGCGCTCAATGCGGGTTTCTTTGTCTTCAGTCAGCACCACAACCGGTGCCGCTTGCATACGGCTGTATAGCTCATGCGGTCCCTGCGCGATAAAGTCACCGATACGCGTCAGTTGTAAGCACTGTGCGCGAGCGACGGCTAAGAACTCGGCCTCGCCTGCCGGCTAAGATAACGGAGAGAACATCGGGAGAAATTTTACAGCCGCAACCAGCACCATGGCTGTATTGGGTAAGGCGTATTGTTTGAGGCATTGGACCATTCACTAAGCTAAATTTATCGTTAGTCTACGCCTGTTTATTGGTAAATTCAGAGAGAATTTAACTTATGTATTAGGTGTTTCGAGCGACTTATGCTGGCATCGCCAGTTAAATCTGCTTCATTACAATGAATTAAGCGGTATTTTTAGGTAAGCAATGCCATTGTCTTCTGGCGGTGGAAAATGCCCAGCGCGCATATTGATTTGTACTGAAGGCAAAATAAGTACGGGCATATCGAGGGTGGCATCGCGCGTTTCACGCAGCTGTACAAATTCATTTTCTGTCACGCCTTGATGCACATGGATGTTGTTGGCGCGCTGCTCAGCCACGGAGCTGATATAGCGCAGCTCACGGCCATCGGGTTGGTAGTCGTGACACATATACAGCATAGTGTCGTCTGGCAGACTGAAAATTTTGTTAATGGATCGATACAGTGTGCGTGCATCGCCACCGGGGAAATCACAGCGAGCCGTGCCGTAATCTGGCATAAATAAAGTGTCGCCAACAAAGGCAACCTGTTGGCTGGCGTCACTAACTACGTAAGTCATGCATGCAGGTGTGTGCCCGGGTGTATGCATAGCAGTCAGCTTTAAACCGCCAATCATGAGCACATCACCATCGACTAGTAAACGATCAAACTGGCTGCCATCTCGGGCGAATTCGCTATCCAGATTAAAAAGCTTGCCAAAGGTGTCTTGCACCTGAGTGATCCGCGAACCAATAGCCAGCTTACCGCCCAGCACCTGCTGTAAATAAGGCGCGGCAGAGAGATGATCGGCATGCACATGGGTTTCTAAAATCCACTGCACCTGTGCGCCCAGCTCTTGGACGCGAGCGATTATTTTATCGGCTGATTGTGTGCTGGTACGTCCTGACTTTGGAACGTAATCCAAGATGCTGTCGATAATGGCGCAGGCATTGGTTTGGCTATCGAGCACCAAATAACTGAGCGTCCAAGTGTCGGGATCAAAAAAGCCTTCAACTTGTAGATATGAGCTGGCCATAGTTGCCTCCATGGGGTGAGTGAATGCACAACGCAAACTGCGGCCACAAGGACCGCAGTTTTTAGCTAATGTTGGATGCGGTGTTCAGCACCCCACTTGTGCTTCAACCTTAGAGTGACTTGGTTGAGTAGTACCAGTCAACCGTGTTGTAACCTTCGTTAGGTCGGTTGTCGGCTGCTTCGCTGGTCTTTGGCGGAGGAACAATCACATCCTGGCCTGGCACCCAAGCTTCTGGTGTCGCCACGCCATGCTTGTCAGAGGTCTGCAGCGCGGTCAATAAGCGCACGAACTCATCAATGCTACGACCGTTGCTCATTGGGTAGTAAACCATCGCACGTAAGATGCCTTCGGGGTCAATGATAAAGGTAGCACGTACCGCTTGAGTATCTGCCGCACCTGGGTGCACCATGCCGTAAGCACTGGCTACCTCCATTTTGATGTCATCAATAATTGGGAATGGAAT
>LFTS01000075.1:0-11354 GCA_001513435.1 Gammaproteobacteria bacterium DTU040 | reverse complement strand
GGGTGAGAGAATAAAATCAACCACTTACCTCGGTAGTCTTCAAGTGATTTAACACCATGTGTGGTGTTTGCTTTAAATGCTGGAGCAGCTTCGTTCAAGCGTGGGAAAGATGCTACAGGAGCTTGGTTTTCCATCTCTGTTACCTCTTGGGTTTGTTTAAGTTATGCTTACTTTATCTATTTATATTTTATATATCTAGATATATTAAATTATTGCCATGATAGATATTGGCTATCAGTTGAATCAATCCAATTAGCAATGAGGACTGTAAACTATCTATGGAGCACAACTTTTGCGCGATCGCGATTTTCAGGCAGCATCTAAGTTAGCTTTATAACCTGCTTTGCCCAGAAGTTAGGTTCCACCAAGGTTTATGCTTGAAGCCCATGTAGGAGCGCATCTTATGCGCGATCGCGGTTTTACCATCAGCAGGGATTCTTGCAAAACACAAAGTGCAGGCGTAGTCTGCTGTACTTGGCTCGCAGTGAGCCGACGTCGCTCAGACGGTTCTGGGCGCTTACGTTTAAGGTATTTATCATGTCCGACACTCGTCGCTCTCGGCGCTTTGCGCGTATCGATCGTTTACCCCCTTATGTGTTTAATATTACTGCTGAATTGAAAATGGCCGCCCGTCGTCGTGGCGAGGACATTATTGATTTCAGCATGGGCAACCCGGATGGCGCTACACCTCAGCATATCGTTGATAAGCTGGTGGAAACGGTAGCACGGCAGGATACGCACGGTTATTCCACCTCTCGCGGCATTCCCCGTTTGCGTCGTGCGATTTGTCATTGGTACAAAGACCGTTACGAAGTGGATTTGGATCCGGAAACTGAAGCGATTGTTACTATCGGCTCTAAAGAAGGTCTGGCGCACCTGATGTTGGGTACTTTGGATCAGGGTGATACGGTGCTGGTGCCTAACCCTAGTTACCCGATACATATTTACGGTGCAGTGATTGCCGGCGCGCAGGTGCGCTCGGTACCCCTTATTCCGGGTGTGGATTTTTTTGCTGAATTAGAGCGCGCGATTCGCGACTCTATCCCCAAACCTAAGATGATTATTTTGGGCTTTCCTTCAAACCCAACCGCGCAATGTGTTGAGTTGGATTTCTTTGAGCGTGTGGTCGCGCTTGCTATCGAACACGATATTATCGTGGTGCATGATTTAGCCTATGCTGATATTGCTTACGATGGTTGGAAACCACCTTCTATACTGCAAGTGCCAGGCGCGCGTGATGTGGCCGTAGAGTTTTTCACTATGTCGAAAAGCTACAACATGGCTGGCTGGCGCATTGGTTTTATGGTCGGCAATGAAGAGTTGGTTGCCGCGTTAGCACGGATCAAAAGCTACCACGATTACGGAAGCTTTACGCCGGTACAGGTAGCCGCCATCGCCGCGCTTGAAGGCGACCAACAGTGTGTGCTTGATATTGCCGAACAGTACCGTCAGCGCCGCAACTTGATGGTCAAAGGCCTGCATGAAATAGGCTGGATGGTAGAAAAGCCAAAAGCCTCCATGTATATCTGGGCCAAAATACCTGAGGCTTATGCACACATGGGCTCACTGGAGTTTTCTAAAAAACTGTTAGCTGATGCCAAAATCAGTGTTTCGCCAGGGATTGGTTTTGGTGATTATGGCGACGACCATGTGCGCTTTGCCCTGATTGAAAACCTTGACCGCTCCCGCCAAGCTTTGCGTGGTATTCGTGCCATGTTTAGAGCTGATGGTGTGTTGCCAAATCCGTAAAGGATGCTGTATCGGGCTGGCAGTAAGACGTCCAGCTCGATACTTTTCTTTATCCACAACTCCTGTGGATAACTCTGTGAGTATCTTGCTAACACATGGCGCTAAGGTTGATTGTTTATAGCTCTGCAGCAGGATGCTTAAAAAACGCGCACTAAAATTAAACCCAGTTATTTCAAGCACTTAGAAAAGTCAAGAGTGAAGTCGGTTTTGATTTTATATTTTATTGATGGCCTTTTGCTAGCTAACTTTTAGCTGTGCATAGTTATTATTTGCAAACATACTGCAATAGCTAAAGCAAGCCGTTGTCTATGAGTTTTTTACTGGTTTTGGAAGAGCCAGTCCCTAGGCGAGGTGGACTATAAAACCAGCTCGTGTAGGAGCGCAACTTTTGCGCGATTGGGCTTTGCCGGCAGCGCTTGAGCTAGCTTGGTAATCCACATCGCCCAGAAGCTGGGCTCCCACAAAGTTGCGCTCCAATAGGAGTTTTTAGCTGTATTTACGTTGGTACTGGGTAACCTTGGGAAGGTAGCGGCGTGTTTCGGCGTAAGGCAGTTTGGCGACCAGCTGGTTATAAACCTGCGCCGGACTTAGGCGGTTGATTTGGGTAAAGGCTTGATCCCGGTTGCTGTGGAAGGCTTTCAGTACATTACCGCTACCGGTGTTGTAACCGGCAATCACGCAGTATTCACGCGACAGCGGATGAGTGACTCGCGCTAAATAACGGTCATTTAAAATCGACAAATAAGCAGCACCCATCTGAATATTGTTTTGCGGCATAAATAGATAGTCTTTGCTGGGCGTGCCGGGCCTGTTGTAAATCAGCTGGTGCGCATCACGCCCTGCTGTAGTGGGCACGATTTGCATCAAACCATAGGCCGGCACATGGCTGATGGCATAGGGATTGAAGCTACTCTCAGCTTCCATAATCGCGTAAATCAGTGAGCTTTTAACCTTAAAGCGGCGGCTATTCTGCGCCACATAACTGGCGTACTTGTGCTGTGAGTTAGCCTGATGGTTTTGCACCATGGCAAAGCTAACGAAGTAGCGGGTTTTGCCTTTGTACTTATCCTGCTGATAGGCATTAGCCAGAAGATGCTTGGCGTACTGGCCTGCTCGCCACTCATAGCGTATGGCTTGACCTTGATGGTCAACGACCAAACCATGCAAGAAGGGTTCTGCGCCTATGTTGACCGCTTTGTCGCTGAGTAAGTCCACTCCAGATGGGTCGCTAGGCGCTAATAAGGTGCTAATGATGGCTTGCTCAAGCTTGGCTTTAGCGTCTTTCTTTTCAATGGTTTCCACACGAATCACGCCCGTATCAAAGTTAACCACTGCACGAGTTTGGTATTGATCGCTGTATTTTACGTATTCGGTTTTACTGGCAACCCGCTTGTCGCCCCACTTTTTAGCCAGCTTATTGGCCAATTGCTCAAGCTGCCCACGGACTAATCTGTCGACTTCCGGAATACCCGTAGAAGGAAGTTGGCTGCTTATAGCTCCCTTTAGCTCACCTTGCGCAACTCTACGGCCTACGCCAACAGAGGTGCGTACTTGTTCAGGTTTGCAGGCGGCAAGGGTAAATAAAGGACTAACGGCTAGAAACTTGATTAGTTGACGTCTATTCATGGGTTCTATTTATTCATACTCATTTATATCACGCAACCTCTAGTCGAGCGTCTGCGCCCACTGTTTAGCCATGCGCTTATCGGAAACTGGTATTTTGGTACCAAGCTGCTGGGCAAATAGCGAGACTCGGTATTCCTCCAGCATCCAGCGATACAGCTGCAATTCAGGGTCGTGCTTGCCTTCTTTTTGATGCTTGCTTTGCTTCTGCTGTAGTTTTTCTAGATAGCCGCTGAGCTCCAGCGTCCAGACACGGTCTTTTTGCAATTGCGCGCCCAGTTTATCAAGCCGATGGGCGATGGCTTTTAAGTAACGTGGGTACTCTTGCAGCCATTGATTAGGTATGTCGCGAACAAAGCCGGGATAAATCAAACCACCAAGCTGGCTTTTAATGTCATTCAGCGCCACGGCCATGCTAAGGTCTATGCGGCCTTTAAGGCGTTTTTTCAGCTCATGCCAACGCTGCAGAATATCTTTCAGGCGCTTAACTAGCTGTTCGCTCTGCTCTACTACCGCGCCGCGATGTTGTTCAGCCAGCTGCATAATCTGGGTTGAATCACGCGGCAGCTTATCTAACCCAGACAGAACCAGAGCTTCAGCACAAGCCAGCACCACATCCTCGCTAAGCGCTTCAATGCGTCCTAACTCTCGATAGAGCAATGCCAGCTGATTGTCCTTGCCAAGCTGTTCACGAATGTATTTGCACGGCTCGGCCCACTGCTGCACCAGTAAACGCTGTACAGCACGGCGGTGTTCATAATCGGCTTGGACTTGGCTGGCAAACTGGCTTTGCTGCACCACCCCTTCTTGCTCCACCAAGGCGGGATAGACGGTCATGCTTAGGCCGGCAATTTGTTGCTGCTGGTAGTCCTCAAGCTTGAAATCAGCCACATCCAATTCGGCGGGTGCGTTGTCCTTTTGTTGACTTTTCAACTCAGCTAGCGCGGTCTGACTGGCCTCGCCAAATTGGCTGGTCAAAGCAGAAAAGTCACGGCTCTCGCCTAAGCATTTTCCTTTTGCATCAAGAACTTCAACGTTCATTCTCAAGTGATTGTCGAGGTTGTTAAAAGCGTTTTTCCACGTATCTTCTGGAATTTTTACGCCTGTCATCCGCAATAATTGCTGCGCTAACACCTCAGTCAATTCGCCCTCAGCAAAGGGCATGTTGTCGAGTGCCGCACGGACAAAGTCCGGTACGGGAACAAAGTTTTTACGGATGGCTTTAGGCAGTTGTCGCACCAAGGCAATGCATAATTCTTCTAGCATTCCTGGCACTAGCCAGTGCAAACGACTTTGTGGAATTTGCAGTAAAACGGGCACAGGTACACTGAGCGTGACGCCATCGCGCGGATGACTGGGATCAAACTCGTAGCTTAGCGGCAACTGCAAACCATTCCACTCTATGTGGTCAGGATACTTCCCTCCCGTGACTTCGCTGGCCTCACGCTGCAAGGCATCCGCTTCGGTCATGATCAGCAGATCGGCTTGCTTAGCGCTGCCACGTTTATACCAGCGCTCAAAACTGGCAGTTTGGTAAATATCCGCTGGAACATGGCGATCATAAAACGCGAACAGGGTTTCATCGTCGGCCAAAATATCACGCCGGCGTGCCTTGGCTTCGAGTTTGTCGAGCTTGGCCAGCAGTTCACGGTTTGCACGCAAACAGCGCGCACGGCTGATAATGTCGCCACCGACTAAGCCTTCACGGATAAACAGCTCGCGACTTAATACGGGGTCCAGCGGTCCATAATGCACAGCGCGGCGTCCGACTAGAATCAGGCCGTAGAGCGTGATTTGCTCATAAGCCACGACCTGACCGCGGCGCTTTTCCCAGTGTGGCTCCAGATAAGTACGTTTTATCAGGTGCTCGCCAGCCTGCTCCGCCCACACTGGATCAATTCGTGCCACCATGCGCGCGTAGAGCCTTGTGGTTTCGACCAGTTCAGCCGCCATGAGCCACTGTGGGCGTTTGCGCCCCAAACCACTGGAGGGATGAATCAGAAAGCGACGTTGACGCGCGCCGAGATAATCGTTGTCTTCGGTTTTCTGCCCGATATGGCTGAGCAAACCGGGCAACAACGCTTTATGCAGCGCATCATAGTCAGCGACTTGGTCATTAAAGGGTAGTTTCAATTCGCGACAAATTAAGGTCAGTTGTCGATGGGCATCGCGCCACTCGCGCAGACGCAGGTAGTTAACAAACTGGCTGCGACACCAACGGCGCAAGGCCGAAGCCCCTAAAGCAAGTCGTTGTTCTTCAAAGTCACGCCACAGATTAATAATAGCGGCAAAATCAGAATCAGGGTCTTTCCACTGCGCATGGGCTTGGTCAGCGGCCTGCTGTTTATCCGCTGGACGCTCACGCACATCCTGTGCAGACAATGAGCTGGCCACGATAAGCACCTCACGTAAACTGCCGTGTTCGGCACCAGCTAGCAGCATGCGCCCTACCCTTGGATCTATCGGCAGGCGCGCTAACTGTCGACCCAGCGCCGTGAGCTCACCTTGCAGGCTAACAGCTTGCAGCTCTTGCAAGATGGTAAAGCCATCGCTGATAGCACGACCTTCTGGCGGCTCAAGAAATGGGAAGTCTTCAATCGAGCCCAAACGCAAATGCAGCATTTGTAAAATAACAGCCGCAAGGTTGGTACGCAGGATTTCCGGATCGGTAAACTCTGGGCGATTAAGAAAATCTTCTTCACTGTATAAACGTATGCAAATACCCGCCTCAACCCGACCACAACGGCCCTGCCGCTGATTGGCGCTGGCTTGGGAAATGGCTTCGATGGGTAAACGCTGAATTTTAGCACGGTAGCTGTAGCGGCTGATGCGGGCGGTGCCGCTGTCGATGACATAACGAATGCCGGGCACAGTCAGCGAGGTTTCGGCCACGTTGGTAGCGAGCACTACCTTGCGCCCTGTTTGTGGCTGAAAGATTTTTTGTTGCTCACTGGGCGAGAGCCGCGCATACAGCGGCAAAATAAGCGTGTGTTTTAACTCGGCTTTGCGCAACACCTCAGCGCACTCGCGGATTTCTCGCTCACCGGGCAAAAACACCAGTACATCACCGGGGAGGCGTTTTTGGCTGCGCTCGTAATCGGTAATCTCAGCCAGCGCGCGGACAATGCCTTGTTCAATGCTCAGGTCTTCTTCTTGTGTTTGCCCGTCCTCATCGCGTTCGGCCAACAGCGGGCGGTACCAGGTTTCGACCGGATAGGTGCGGCCTGACACTTCAATGATAGGCGCATTATCGAAATGCTCGGAAAAGCGCTGCAGATCAATGGTGGCTGAAGTGATAATGACTTTTAAGTCGGGGCGTTTGGGCAGAATATTTTTGATGTAGCCGAGCAGAAAGTCGATATTCAGACTGCGTTCGTGGGCTTCATCGATAATTAGAGTGTCGTAGCGGTGCAAAAAACGATCGCGGGCGGTTTCGGCCAGTAAGATGCCGTCCGTCATCAGTTTGACTAGAGTGTTGTCATCACTGTGGTCCTCATAACGCACCTGATAACCCACCACGCCACCGAGCGGTGTATTAAGCTCCTCTGCAATACGGCTTGCTACGCTGCGTGCTGCTAGGCGTCTGGGCTGGGTGTGGCCAATCAAGCCTTGCGCCCCGCGGCCTAACTCTAAGCAGAGCTTGGGCAGCTGCGTGGTTTTGCCCGAACCGGTTTCACCGGCAATCACCAACACCTGATGCTTACTTAACGCTTCTTTAATGGCTTCGCGGTGCTCGGCAATCGGCAGCTGTTCGTCATAGCTGATGACTGGGAAGCTGGCTTGGCGTGTTTGTACGGTGGCAAGCGAGCGTTCGAGGCGTTGTTGCCACTGGTTGAATTCTTGCTCGTTGGGCCGGCGCTTGAGTTGACCTAACTGACGCTGTAAAGCGTACTGATCCTTGCAGAGCGCTTGATTTATTTGCTGTGAAAGCTGTTTAAAGTCTGCGTGTTGCACATTAAAATCCGAAAAAAATTGTGCGCTAGTCTAGCATTTATCGAACCTGTTGGAGCGCAAGAGTTGCGCTCCAACAGGAGCAGCCCACAAAAGCAGCCCATATCAATAGCGCGGGCTAAAGCGCTTTTGTGGGAGCGCATCTTATGCGCGATTGATTAACCGGCAGCACTTAATGCCAGCCTTATATCCTGCCTCACCCAGAAACTGAACTCTCCAACAAGCCTTGCCTGTTAATATTTGCATAAACTTGGTTTTTGAGCTGGCTGAAAGTCCCATCGCGCAAGAGTTGCGCTCCTACAATAAAGCGCTCTGGTCTAGAGGCTGGGTTCCAACAAAAACATGACAGGCAATAAGCAGTGCAGCATCTGCAGTTTTCTGTTGAAATATACCTACTAGTGCTTTTCTAACCTATAAAACGAGTTTTTATGTCCACCCCGAATAACACTAAACACAGTATTTTCTTGTTATTACTCGGCAGCGCAATAATTTTAGCGGTGTCACTTGGCGTGCGTCATGCGTTTGGTTTGTTTCTAAACCCCATGAGCTTAGAGTTCGGCTGGGGGCGCGAGATTTTTGCTTTTGCCATTGCCATGCAAAACTTAGTTTGGGGCGTAGCGCAACCTTTTGTGGGTATGTTTGCTGATCGCTACGGTACGCGCATCACCGTCATCATTACCGCCAGCATCTACGCGCTGGGATTATTTATGATGGCCCACGCAACGGATTCAACCAGCCTGATTATCAGCAGCGGCTTATTAATAGGGTTTGGTTTATCAGGTACATCATTCCCTATCCTGCTTTCAGCCGTTGGCCGTAGTGTTGCGCCAGAGAAACGTAGCATGGCAATGGGCATCGCCAGTGCTGCCGGCTCATTTGGTCAGTTTGCCATGCTACCAGGCACTTTAGGTTTAATTGAGTGGCTGGGCTGGTCGGCTGCCTTACTGGTGTGTGCGGTATTAGTGGCTTTATTGCTGCCGGTAAGTTGGATGCTGCGAGAAAGCGTACCCAGCGGTGTTGCTACGGCAAAAACATCAGTGGCAGCAGCATTCAAACAAGCTGCTCGTCACACGCCTTTTTGGCTGCTGTGCATGGGGTATTTAGTGTGTGGTTTTCAGGTGGTTTTTATTGGCGTGCACCTGCCCTCTTATCTATTGGATCAGCAACTGTCTGCACAGGTAGGCACAGCGGTACTGGCTTTAGTAGGGTTGTTTAACATTGCAGGCACCTGGACTGCCGGCTGGCTGGGTGGTCGCTATTCTAAACCTAGATTGCTGGTGTGGATTTATTTGCTGCGCACTGTAGTAATTAGCTTGTTTGTGTTTTTGCCAGTAAGTGCGCTGTCTGCCTACTTGTTCGGCATTGCCATGGGGCTGTTGTGGCTATCTACGGTGCCTTTAACCAACGGTACTATTGCGACCCTGTTCGGCGTGCGCCACTTGTCGATGCTCACCGGCATAGCTTTTTTGTTTCACCAGTTAGGTTCTTTTGTGGGCGGCTGGCTCGGCGGCTGGGGTTATGATGTGAGTGGCAGTTATGACATGGTTTGGTACGTGTCTATTGCGCTAAGCCTTATCGCTGCAGCCTTAAACTGGTCTATCCGCGAGCTGCCTGTGGAGCAAAGCAATGCGTAAAAAACAGCTGTATTGGGCCTTAGTTATCTTGCTGATGACTGCCCTGCTAGTGCTTAGTTGGTGGGGCTGGTCAAAGATGGGGTTGGCGGCACTGCAAACCAGTCTGGGGTTTTGTTAGCACTGCGGCATACTTAGCTGCTGTGTCGCCTCATTGTGCGCACCTGCTAAAGCCCAAAGTTCTGAACACATCGAGCAGGCCTAACTTAAAACTGCACCGGCTTGCGCCCAGCAAACGCTTGAATCAATGTGCCACCATCGACCATTTCCAGCTCGCCACCCATCGGCATACCCTGAGCTAAACGTGTCAGACTCAGTGGCTTATCTTGTAGCAATTGTGCGATGTAATGCGCTGTTGCCTCGCCTTCCACCGTTGGGTTATTAGCCAAGATAACCTCGGTGTACTGATGCGTATCAATATGCCTTAATAATTCAGGGATGCCGATGGCCTCTGGACCAAGGCCATCTAAGGGAGACAGATGACCTTTCAGCACAAAATAGCGCCCTTTGTAGCCCGTCTGCTCTAAAGCAAACACATCCAGCGGTCCTTGTACAATGCACAGCAAACCTGTGTCTCGTCGCTCATCCGCGCAGATTGGACATAAATCTGTCTCACTTAAGGTACGACACTCATTGCAATGTCCAACCTGTTCTACAGCCGTTTGCAAAGCTTGGGATAAACGTTCACCGCCAGCACGGTTGCGCTCTAAAATATACAGCGCCATGCGCTGGGCAGTTTTTTGCCCAACACCTGGCAGGGTACGAAACGCTTCTACAAGCTCACGAATAGCGGGACTAAAGGACATAGAAAAAACTCAACTAAAACGGCATCTTAAAGCCGGGTGGTAACTGCATTCCAGCCGTTATACCCGACATAGCTTGCTCGTTGCGTTGTTCGATTTTGCGCACCGCATCATTTACTGCCGCCGCAATAAGGTCTTCTAAAATTTCTTTATCTTCTTCCAACAAACTGTCATCTATACTGACTCTGCGCACATCATGACGCCCCGTCATAACCACAGAAACCATGCCTGCACCAGACTCGCCTGTCACTTCTGCATTGGCAAGTTCTTCCTGCATTTTTTGCATCTTGTCCTGCATCATTTGCGCCTGTTTCATCAGGCCTGCCATACCGCCTTTCATAATAGAGTCCTCAAATTAAATTGGGTTAATGGGTTTTATACTTTCAGCGCAAAAAACAGCGCCTAATTCTTGCTTGAATGCTTGGATAAGTGGATCTTGCTCTAATGAGGCCACAGCATCAAGTTGTTGNNTGAATTTCTTGACCTAGCTGAGTGTTGACTGCCTCATTGATACGCTTTTGCTGTGTTTCATTAAAAAGTGCACTCTGTTCACTATCAAGATGCAGCAACCAGGTATTGCCCTCTTCTTTTATCAACGCGCAATTTCTAGCAATATTGGCCGTCATACCGGAGATGTCCAGTTGCTGACACAGATTAATCCAGCGAGCCGCCAAACCTGTGGCCGGTGGGATATGTGGCTTTAAATCACCCTCTGGAATTGAATCAGTAGCTGACTGCGACTCTACGTAATCTAGATAACTGTAGTCGGGTATGTCTTGTTCATCATCAAACTCCCTTTCTTCTTCAGCATAATTAAGGGTCTCATGAGGCGTTTGCGCAAATGTTTCGGACGGGTTTTCTACTACCGTCTTTTCTACCGGGGGCACCTCGAGCTCTATAGCAGGCTCTGCGCGCTCTTCAGGCTGCTCTGGTGACGCTGGCTGTTCTGCCGTTACAACAGGCTCAGCTTGAGCTACAGGTGCAAGTGGCGCTGTTGACTCAATCTGCGTGGGTGCTGGCGGCAGCGCCGAAGCCATCACAGGTTCTGATGACTTCGGCTGGTTAAAAACCAGTGGGGTGCTCGGCGCACCCGGTAAACTCGCAGGACGGAACGCTAGCATGCGCAACATGACCATTTCAAAACCATCACGCGGAACAGGGGATAATGGCAAGTCACGCCGCCCCATCAATGCCACCTGATAATAAAACTGAGTGTCTTCTGCGGGCATGGCTTGGGCAAGCTGTAATATCTGCTCTTTATCGCCCTGACCATTGTCTATGGCGTTGGGCATCACCTGCGCAATCGCCACGCGATGCAACACGCCTAACAGTTCCGCTAGCACGCCCTGCCAATCTGGCCCCTGCTCTGCCAGCTCAGCAATGGCTTGGAGCATTGCCTGGGCATCGCCAGCTAATAAAGCGCTCGCAATGCTGAATACCTGTCCTTGGTCTAGAGTACCCAGCATGGCGCGTACATCTTCCGCCAGCACTTTACCTTCACCAAAAGACACAGCTTGATCTGTCAAGCTCATGGCATCGCGCATAGAGCCATCGGCAGCTCGACCTAGCAGCCATAGCGCTTGTTCTTCAAAAGGAA
>LFTS01000059.1 GCA_001513435.1 Gammaproteobacteria bacterium DTU040 | reverse complement strand
ATCAAGCAGCACAGCTCATCAAACAACAACGCTTGAGGATTCAAACCCTTGAGGCGCAGCATACAGAAACACTGGCGAAACTACGCCAACAGTATGAAATGTCCCTGATGCAGCGTGAGCAAAATGAAAAGCAGCTACAGCAGCAGCTGAGTCAGTACCGTGGGCACATTGATAGATTAAAAAAACAGCTGTTAGAGCAATCCGAAAAGCTCAGAGAAATCCGTAAAGATGTACAGGTGCGTATCCAAGAGCTGAATGAAAGAGAGCAGCAGCAAGTAAGCCTGCTTAAATCGCAGTATGAGAATGAATTGCAAGCGCATATTGAGGCGGCGCTCGCTCAGCAACAAGAGCTGCTACGTGCACAAGAAGATGAATTATCCAGTAAACACGAGCGTTTGCAGCAAGCGGTTTTCGAGCAGGAGCGTTTGCAGCGTGCCGTAAAAGACTTAACAGTTCAGGCTGATGAGAAAATATTGCAACGCCTCGATGCGGCAGGAGTAAGCTTTGTTGCGCTGCATCCGGGTGCTGGGCATATGAATGTCCCGCTGTTAGAGATTGATGTGTATCTTCAGAACCCTGTGGCTTATGCCGCAAAACACTGTTTAGTCACTGAAGAACATTACCGTGAGTGGCTTAAACACTATGAAAGTGCAGTCTGTGATGCCTTAATAGAAACAACCGACACCTTATGCGGACTGCCGCTAGAGCGCAAAAGTCATCCGAGCCAATTTACGGTTGGCGTATCGAACAGATGTTCACGTCACCGCAAGCTGGTAAAGCCTATTCAAAGCTATGATTGAGTTGGCGGGTATATTCAGAGCCCAGCTCTAATAACCAGCAAAAAACTTAGAAAGCACTGAATAATGTTAGCACGGCAGTCAGAGCTGTTTTTTAATACCGCCCTGACTCGGTGCGCGGCAAGCCCCGCCGTTCAGGGCGGGGAGGATGTCAAAACACAGGTATTGATTCAGCGTTTCCCTTGGTTTTAGTAGGGATGTTGGCACATTAGTATTACAGGTTATACTTACCCATTATTTTTGCTTGTCAGTTCAGCTCTGGGTCCTTACACATTATGAATAGCCAGTTAACGGTTCAGCAGTTAAAAACTTTTATTCCTTTTAATCAACTGTCGGATACACAGTTAGCTAAGCTGCGTGCGCAATTGTCGGTACAGCTGATTTTAGCTGGTCATGTGTTGTTTGAGCAGGGCAATACAGACAATCAAAGTTATTTTTTATTGACTGGCAACCTTAGTTTGCACAACCAGCAGCAAGAGGTGAGCCTGATTAGTGCAGAGGACGAGCAAAGTCTGTATGAGCTGGCGCCTCAAAACCCCCGCCA
>LFTS01000157.1 GCA_001513435.1 Gammaproteobacteria bacterium DTU040 | reverse complement strand
TGCCCATTTTAAAACGCAACACACATCAAGAAGCCTTGCTCGATGCAGCCACCAGCGGCAACCCTAAATTTTTTCTTGGTACAGACTCAGCACCCCACGCCCAGCATGCCAAAGAAAACGCCTGCGGTTGTGCCGGCTGCTACAGTGCATTTGCTGCTATTGAGCTGTATGCGCAAGCCTTTGAACAGCGCAATGCGCTCGACAAACTCGAAGCCTTTGCCAGCCACTTTGGCCCTGATTTTTATGATTTACCACGCAACCAAGACAGCATCACACTGGTGCGCGAGCCTTGGCAAGTACCGTCCCAACTGCCTTTTGGTGAACACCCCGTCATACCACTTTGCGCTGGCGAAACCCTTAACTGGCGCTTAGTGGAGGCTTAAACATGAGTGATAACTACCCAGAAGAACTTGATGAAATCCCGAACAACAAAAGCCCGCTAAAAACTCAACTCGCACGCCGTTTCCGTGGCTACCTGCCCGTTGTTATAGATGTGGAAACGGGCGGCTTTAACTGTGCCACCGATGCACTGCTGGAAATTGCGGCTGTCATTCCTAACATGGACGAAGATGGGCAGCTTTACGCAGAACATAGCCACTTTTTCCGCGTGGAGCCCTTTGTTGGTGCCAATATAGAACAAGCAGCGCTCGATTTTACCGGTATCAAGCTGGATCACCCCTTGCGTATGGCGGTTTCAGAAGAACACGCCCTGACGGAAATTTTCCGCAGTGTACGCAAGTCCATGAAAGCTGCAGGCTGTAAACGCGCTATCTTAGTGGGGCACAACAGCCATTTTGACCTAGGCTTTGTTCAAGCGGCGGCCGAACGCTGTGGCATTAAACGCAACCCCTTTCACCCGTTTTCAAGCTTCGATACCGCCACCTTAGCAGGGCTAGCTTACGGACAAACCGTGCTCTCCAAAGCCTGTGAAGC
>LFTS01000090.1 GCA_001513435.1 Gammaproteobacteria bacterium DTU040 | reverse complement strand
AGCTGGATGGATGCCTTTATTGGTACTACCAGTGGCTCAATTGGCGAAACCAGTACATTGGCGGTTCTTATTGGTGGTGCTGTACTGCTAATCATGCGTATTGCTGCTTGGCGTATCGTCGCTGGGGTCATGATCGGTATGGTCGGTCTCAGTTTGCTGCTTAATGCACTTGGCTCTGAAACGAACCCGTTGTTTGCTATGCCTTGGCATTGGCATCTGGTGTTGGGTGGGTTTGCCTTCGGCATGATCTTCATGGCAACTGACCCTGTATCAGCTTCTATGACGAATACCGGTAAGTGGATTTTTGGTGCTGTAATCGGCGTGATGGTGGTGTTGATTCGTGTAGTTAACCCAGCCTTCCCTGAGGGCATGATGTTAGCCATTCTGTTTGCTAACCTCTGCGCACCATTAATTGATCACTTTGTTGTTCAAGCTAACGTTAAGCGGAGGCAAGCACGTAATGTCTAGTAAGAAAGAAACTACAGCACGCACGCTGACAGTCGCTTTGCTGGTCTGCTTGGTGTGCTCGATTTTTGTCGCCGGAGCTGCAGTATCCCTGCGTCCTGCACAGTTAGAGAACAGCCTGTTGGACAAGCAGCGCAGTATCTTGGCGATTGCTGGATTGGGCGATGCAAGCCTTTCTGGTAGCCAAGTTAAAGCGATGTTTACGGATCGTATCCAGGCACGCTTGGTTGATTTGGAAACGGGTAAGTATTCAGATGCTTACGACCCGCAGACTTTTAACCACCTTGCGTCATCAAAGGATCCAGCTATCTCAATGGCAGTTAGCGACAAAGAGGATATTGCTTCTATTAAACGTCGTGAGCGCTACAGCACGGTATATGTGGTTGAGCAAAACGGTCAGCTAGATACCGTTATTATCCCTGTTCGTGGTTACGGTCTATGGTCAACTTTGCATGGCTTTATTGCTTTAAAAGGTGATCTCAACACTGTGGCTGGCTTTGGTTTTTACGAGCACGCTGAAACACCCGGTTTGGGTGGTGAGGTTGATAACCCTAAGTGGCGTGGTGTCTGGCCTGGCAAAGAGTTATACGACGACGAGGGTAAGCTGGCTTTGCATGTGATTAAAGGCAGCGTAAACCCAAG
>LFTS01000206.1 GCA_001513435.1 Gammaproteobacteria bacterium DTU040 | reverse complement strand
GCGTATCATTGCCGCCGCAAGCACTCGTAGCTCAGCTGGATAGAGTACTGCCCTCCGAAGGCGGCACTCAAGGCGAAAATCCAGATTTAGGGCGAGGGTCAAAAAGCTTCAAATCTGTTACACTTTTTCAAATGCACTCGTAGCTCAGCTGGATAGAGTATTGCCCTCCGAAGGCAAGGGTCGTGGGTTCGAATCCCGCCGAGTGCGCCATTTCCCTTTAAAATCAGCATGTTACAGCTGCTGGTTTTGGTCAAAAAAGCTCCAAGAGTGCCGCCCCTAAAAAGCAGAGGTCATTTTTTATTGGTCTCTAGGGCAGATGTCATGACCTCCGCCCGTTTGGTCGCAAAAATCGCTGTTTTTTAATTGAGACCGAGTTGAGACCAAACAGAGACCGGCCTGTTTTTGCCCGAAAAAATGCAGCGCAAGAAATGACTGCCGCCCTAGAAACCGATAAAGATCAACAAACGCCGTGCGTCAAAATTGACTTACCGTTCTTTGCCGGCGGCGCGATGGCTGGATGTTTGCAGGATGTGTTAGCTGAATAGCCCGAAGCTAGAGAAATAACTTCGGGCTATTTCAATCACTCTACCTGAATCTCTACAAGCACATCAGTGGCCCATTTCTGCTCTGAGTTCTGCACTTCTGCCGTATCGACCACCTTGGCCATGTGCATCACTTGGTTCTCCATTGACAGATCAAAGTCGAACCATATATCCCTATGGGATCCAAAACGTAATCTCCAGTAAGCGACGCCCTGGTCAAACCTGGCTTTCAGTGTTTTACCACTTTCAAGCTCTAAATCGAGCCTGCGGTGATGGGGAATATCACGGTTTGACGTTTCAATTACAAAATCAACGTCCGTTCCAACCATCGCCGATATCCATTTCTCTGCAAAAAACTGGAAGTCTTCTTGGTTTGACCAGTCATCAAAAGCTTTCTGTCCTTGAGTACGGCCTGTCTTGAATAACGTCCTGATCTGAGTAGTAGCGCTTTCAGCCATCCGTGCTTTTAACGGCAAAAATAGCGCCCCTAGAATCGTAATTACTGCCGGATTCTGGATATATCTGGACACCGAACGCGGAACAAGACCGGATGGATATTTGGGACTACATCGCAACGAACAACCCCAGCGCAGCGGCTCGTATGGACGCTGTTTTCAGCGATGCCGCTGCCCGGCTGTCAAAGCATCCGAAACTCAGTAAAGCTGGGAAGATCGCCGGAACCCGCAAACTGATACCCCATGAAAACTATCGCCTTGTGTACGAAATCGACGGTGGCAAAGTTTGGGTGCTTGCACTGATGCACACTGCCAAGCTTTGGCCACCAGTACGCTAACAATGTCTTGAATGAATGAATGAGTGAATGAGTGAATGAGTGAATGAGTGAATGAATTTTATTGCTTGGATGCCGCTATGCCTGTTTTAACGCACAATCGGGAGCTCAGCCCATCGTGTGGTATATGCCGGTGAAAGCCGATTCTGCCGCATCTGGTAACCCTCGTTCATACCCTGGGACGCAAAAAAAACTCTGCCTATTCCTTTCTGGTTAATGGCATCAATGGTTCTCATGAGCGCATCGCTGCAGGGCTTCTCTTTGTTCTGATGGAAAAGATCTGGCTGCCATGAACCTGCCTGGTATAAGCCAGTCAGCATGATTCCGCCTTTTTTGTAGTGATGTCCATCCTTCCAGACTGCACATAGCAGCTCATGGGCCGTCTCAGCCAGCCGTCTGGTATCACTGACCGGCTCAACCAAATCCATGCTCGCCCGATTGCTGTAAAAGCGACGCCCATCCCGGTGAGGGCAGGTGCGGATAAAGACCGTTATGCGCTTGGCTTTTTGGCTTTCTTGCCGCAGCTTTTCTGCACCACGAGTGACAAAGCCTGTAATGGCCTCACGCATGCTATTGAATTGAACAATATCCTCTGCAAACGACCTTGAACACAGAATTTGCTGCCTGGCCGGAGCTTCCAGCTCCAGATCGGCACATGGCTGGCCATTGAGTTCAAGTACAGTTCGTTGCACGACTACAGAGAAGTGCTTTTTGATCCAGCTCTGATCTGCATCGGCCAATTGCAGTGCCGTCTTGATACCGAAGTGCTCAAGCTGCGCCGTATAGTTACGCCCGATTCCCCATACCTCTCCTACCGGCATCAGGTGCATAAGCCTGCGTTGCCGCGCTTGATCGGTTAGATCGACGACACCACCGGTTGCCGGATATTGCTTGGCTGCTTGGTTGGCCAGCTTAGCAAGCGTTTTGCTGGGGGCAATCCCGATGCAAGTGGTTATCCCGGTCCATTGCCGAACGGTGTCCTTCACATGCTTGCCAAAGTCTGTGAGGTTGGTTTTATGTGCCATTCCAGTCAGGTCAAGAAAAGCCTCATCAATGGAATACACCTCAACCCGTGGGGCCAGCATTTCCAGCGTTGTCATGACCCGCTGTGACATATCTCCATACAGCGCATAGTTCGATGAAAAAACCTCAACCCCTTCCTGCTCCAAAAATCGCTTCACCTGGAAGTAGGGCGTACCCATCTTGATACCCAGGGCTTTGGCCTCGGCGCTGCGAGCGACGATGCAGCCATCGTTATTGGACAAAACAACCACTGGGGTATTTCTCAGGTCCGGCCTGAAGAGCTTTTCACACGAAGCATACCCCCTCTGTCAGGATAGTTGTCGCCCCCTTCTGCTAAACTTTCTTAATTGACTGGGGGCGCTTGGAGAACACATGTCTCGTTATTCTGATGAGCGGCGCAAGGCCGTAGTGGCCAAACTGTTGCCGCCCTACAACCTGAGTGTGGCTGAAGTGGCCAGCCAGGAAAATATTTCGCCTGCAACCATTTACAAGTGGCGCAAAGAAGCCCGAACCGAAGGCCGTTGCCTGCCAGACTCCAGTGATCCACGAGTCGAAGGCTGGTCTTCGCGTGACAAGTTTGCTGCTGTCGTGGAAACCGCAGCCATGAACACTGAAGAAGTCGCTGCTTACTGTCGACAGCGTGGCATTTACTCTGATCAGCTAAAACGCTGGCGTCACGACTGTGAGCAAGCGGCCAGCCTTTCCTATGAAGAGCAGCGCCAGGAAGCGGACCTATCCAAGCAGCAGCGCAAGCGCATTCAAGAGCTGGAGCGTGAGCTACGGCGTAAAAATGATGCGTTAGCAGAGGCAGCTGCTTTGCTCACATTATCAAAAAAAGTACGGGCGATCTGGGGGGACGCGGAGTCATGATCAGCATCCAAGATCGCCGTAATGCTGTACTGCTGATACGTCAGGCTCGTGCTGCCGGAGCCAGTCTGGCCAAGTCCTGTCAGGTGATGGGCATTTCGATACGAACGCACCAGCGCTGGACTCGGCTGGGAGAGGTCGAAGAAGACCAGCGACCCCATGCACATAGACCCACACCAGCCAACGCACTCACGGCAGAAGAGGAAGCCGAAATTTTGGCTCAGTGTCACCGGCAAGAGTTTGTTGATTTGCCACCGGATCAAATTGTTGTGCGTTTGATGGATGAAGAGCAGCGCTATATCGCATCACCTTCCAGCTATTATCGGGTGCTACGCAAGCATAACCAGCTTGCGCACCGCGGCCGTGCCAAGAGTCGCAAGAAGAAGACCATACCGACCACCCATCGCGCAACAGCGCCGAATCAGGTGTGGTCATGGGACTGCACCTGGCTGCCTGGGCCGGTTAAAGGGACCTACTATTATCTGGTGATGATCGTCGATGTTTTCAGCCGAAAAATTGTGGGCTGGGAAGTCTTTCTGAGCGAGTCAGCTGAGAACTCCCGCACGGTGATAGAGCGTGCTGTGCTGGCTGAAAAAATGGTCGGCAAACCTCTGGTGTTACATGCTGATAACGGCAGTCCTTTCAAGGGCGTCACCTTGTTGGAGAAGCTGCATGACTTGCAGATCCAGCCTTCGTTCAGCCGACCGCGTGTAAGCAATGACAACGCCTACTCGGAAGCTTTATTTCGCACCTGTAAATATATGCCGGATTTCCCGGCCAATGGTTTTGAAGGACTGGAGCAGGCCCAACGTTGGGTACATGGTTTTGTGCAGTGGTACAACCATGAGCACCGCCATAGCGCCATCCGGTTTGTGACTCCGGTTCAGCGCCATACAGGTGAGGAAGTGGCTATTTTATCTCGGCGCCATGCGCTCACTCAGGCCGCCCGAACGGCCAACCCAGAGCGCTGGAGTGGCCAGACACGCAACTGGAAGAGGGTTACGGAGGTGACTTTAAACCCGGAACACAAGAAGCTTGCTGAGGCTATAAAAAACGCAGCATAGAAAAACTCAAAGGCGACAGACACCTTGACAGTTACCGCCCTTGATGCAATTGAGTAATTTCAGTGAAAGTTTATCTTGATATTAATCGCAGGAATCTATAGTATGTTCAAAATATTTTTTGATGACTATAGGTATCACAAATACAATGCTAAATGCCCTTAACTTAAAAGAAAAACAATCGCCTTTCCACAAATACGTACAAGAGCATTTAAGTATTGCTCAAATGGCGACACCAGAGGAAACAAAAAAATATAACGATACTTACAAGTTATGGCAGCATCAATTTAATTATAGCCACGGCGATCTAGACACTCAGAGAAAGCTAGATCTAAAAAAAATCAACACCACTTTCAATCTTAATATCAAAGATAAAGACGACGTATTTCGTTTTATCTTTGCTATTGATTCATTTTACTTGTGCTTGCTTACTCTTTGCGCAGCTAGAAAGCTTGACGATGATTTTTGCCATTCAAAGCTAGATGAATATCTTGATTTTTCGTTTTTCAAGCACCTGAAGATTGGAAACTATTTTCTTCCCTCTGACACTTACTTAGGTTACTCAATCCCGTCCGTACAACTAAGTTTAGTGTCACTGGCGCAGTCGTTAGCCTCTGTTGATTTCCTCGAAGATAACCATGACGTCATAAGGGAAGTATTTCATGAAATATACCCTAGGGAAGTTCGGCATAGCTTAGGAGAATTCTACACGCCAGACTGGATGGCACAACATATTGTTGAGGGTTACGAATTTAACAATTCAAACGAAGTTATTGTAGACCCTACTTGCGGAAGCGGGACATTCCTCATAACAGCTTTAAAAAAGCTGAATGCGAACTACCCCGAGGACAACAACATTCAGAAACTTATGGGGTTCGATATAAACCCAATCTCATCATTTGCAGCAAAGACAAATATCATTCTAAACAGCCACAAAAAAACAATCACGGGTCAGATCATTCCGATATTTAACTCGAACATGCTCGATTGTGAAATTAAAAGCTGTAAGTTTGAAAATTTTGCAGAAGCAATCAGCACTATTATTTCAGTCACATCACACAGCTCAAAAACATATTCATCAGCAGACATTCAAAACCTAGAAAACATATCGAAAGAAATACCATACCTTGCAAAACAGAGAGCCAGCATCGCTATAGGCAATCCTCCATGGGTTAACTGGGAGTATCTACCAACCGATTATAGAGAAAAATATAAGCATGTGTGGCAAGAGTACGGTCTCTTCGATTACAAAGGAATGAATTCCATATTTATTAAAGAAGACATCTCAAGCCTCATTACATACGTGACAATTAATCACTACCTTAAAAATAATGGCCGCATATCCTTTGTTGTAAAAGAGTCTCTATTTAAGTCAGTCAAACAAGCAGCAGGATTCCGGAAGTTTCATATAAGCAACTCTGAGACTCCTTTCAAAATAAATTTGCTAGAAGACTTAACTGCGTTCAATCCGTTTAATGGCGTATCAAATAGCACAGTAATATTCCATGCAACAAAAGGGCAAGAGACGATCTACCCTGTCGATTATTCAATTTGGACTGTAAAAAAGAGACAAAAACTCCTCGATACTGAAAGCTTCTCAAGTGCCGCTTCTAAAATAAGTACGGAAAATAAGTTAGCCGTACCATCTAACCCTGATGATATGACTTCAGGCTGGGCATCTCTTTGTAATGATCTGTATAAAAATCTCGACAAGCTAACTGGAGTATCCAGCTACAAGGCAAGGACAGGCGTTTTTACAGGAGGAGCGAACGGTATTTACTGGTTGGATATATTAGAAAAAACAAATGGCAGCTTGTGCAAGATACGTAATATCACCGAAAGAGCAAAAATAAAATTTGAGAAAATAACAACAGAGGTTGAGAGAGATCATTTATACCCTTATGCATCAGGCAGCGACATAAGAATGTGGAGTTTTGCGTATAAAAAATACATCGTCTGCCCACATACCGCCGAAACCAAAATGTACCCCATCCCAATTGAGAAACTTCGCGAGTCAACCCCTTCAACCGCTAAGTACTTTGAGCACTTCGAAAATGAACTTCGACAAAGAAAAGGCTTTACTAGTTTTGACAAGAAAATCCATGAAGAGCACTTTTTCACGCTTCAGAGAATAGGAGACTATACATTTGCAAAGTACAAAGTCGCATGGAAATACATTTCGTCCGAATTTACCTGCGCCGTAATTACGGATGCAAACGACAAATTCGTTGGACGAAAAAACGTTATTCCAAACGAGAAAATTATTTACATTGGCCTGAATGACAAAAAAGAAGCCTACTACCTATGTGGTTTGCTAAGCTCCACTTACTTTAGAGGATTAATTAATAGCTTTAAAGTTAGCACCCAAATAGCCCCGGGCACTATCAAAAATCTCAACCTTCCTGAATTTAATCCGAATAATGAATCTCATATGAGGATAAGTCACTTATGCGAACAAGGTCATTCTGATACTGACAATATAAAAGAGTATATTGCCAAGATCGATGATCTACTTTTGCTTGCAATTGGTGAGAAAGAGAAAAATGGAAAAACTCAGATGAAAATGGTAGCTCTACCTGCATCGACCGCTAACCAAGAGTCTTTTGCCTTTGAATAAGTAACATTCTCAATATCTTCTTTGCAGTACTTTTGGTACATCTCTTCTACTTCTCTTTGGGTGTAGAAAGATGTATCAAAAGCAATTGCTTTAATGCTAACAAATCCAATCTCATGGAGTCGCAAAGCGGCTTTATACAGCGTTTTCATCTGCACAAAACAGTCAAAAACTCCTAGCATTTTATCAATAGTGTCTTTCTTGTTTTCACAGAAACCAACTCCATCAACAATTCCCCACAGCTCTTTGCTGACAGATTTTCTTGAATTCAAGCTATTCAAATCATTTTTAATGAGTACTGTTTCATCACTCTTGTTCACACCGTATTGCCCTGGATCTGAAGTATGGATAAGTGACTGCACAAAAATATGATTACTATTATCCACTGGAGATTTTATGATCAAGTCAAAGCTCCAAGTAGCATCTTTAATTTTCTTAGATAACTGGAATTCAACTCTATCAACATTAGGATCTCGAAATCCAATAGCTTTAGTGTGACGATTTTCAGGTTCCATTGACAAACCAAGCTTATTAATTAATTCCGCTAACGCATGTTCCGCGCCATGGCCTCTTCTCTTAGCTTCCGCTTGCTGAACTTCTTTTGTTAATATTAGTTTCTCGACAAGGACTTCCAGTTCATCACGATCAACTTTCTTGATGGCTTTTAATACTCGAAACAATCCTCTGTCATTTAAATATCTAGAGATAAGATCAGAGCTCGCTCCCGACAAATCTTTGTTTCCGTTAGACAGAGTACCTTTAAAGTATTTCAGAGTTTTCTTTTGGAGATCATAGATACTGTAGCCTAGTATATTTTCTGAATCATCGCTGCCAAATTTAGCCTTTGAAAATGCATAACTAAGCTCTAAGTACATTCTTTTATCTGATACCCCTATCAGGGTTCTAAGCATATCAATTGAATCGGGGTTTTCAGTTATCAACCCTCGAACAAATTCTAAAAAGTCTGACTGGTCTTCCGGCGTTGAATATGCGACATGAGCCAAAAGATCAAGATCGATCGATTTATCAACTTCCCCTGCTATCGGGATTTCAACTTGGTCAGCAACATGAAACCAATATTCGCTCTGCACAGAATCTGTTAAATTCAAAATAGTTCCTTTATATCTATATTCATAGCACTAGCAATTTTGTGAATATTCAAGAGAGATACGTTCTTTTCGCCTCGTTCAACCATACCAATATATGTACGATGAACTCCTGCTAGATCAGCAAGTTCCTCTTGGGATAGCCCCGACTCTTTGCGCTTTTCTCTAACTCTTGAGCCAAAATTGACAAGTACTGGATTTTTTTTCATGGCACATTTTTACCCTCATGATACCTATAGGTCTACATACGATAGTTAGCATTCTGTGGTAGATTTAATATAAGGAACTGAATAAAGGGGTCAGGTACATATACGGGCGTCATCTCGTTGCTGTAACCACAATCTGGCCCGCAGAGCACACAGGGGTTCGTTCGCTGGTACAACACCGAGCATCGGTACAGCAAGCTGCGCTTCGTGACACCGGAGCAACGCTATGGCGGCGACGATGCTGTGCTGCTGGAGAGGCGCAAGCGGGTACTGGAGCAGGCCAAATAGAGTGTGCCATCACGCTGGGGTACACGCCCCGTCAGTAACTGCGAGCCTGTTGGGCCGACAACGTTGAACCCGGCAAAGGAGCAGCCTATGAAGCAAGCTGCGTAGCATCCAAACAGTGATAACTATCTTGAAAAACACCGGTACCGGGAAGGTCAGGTATTGCACTCAGCTGTTACCGCCGTCTAGCCATACTCAAAATAAGTTCCGCCGGCTGGTCATTTGAGAAGTTTCCGGTTATGTTCAGCAGGGCAAGGAACGCATGGTTTTTGTTATAAACGGAATAGCCGTTTTCCGTGCATGCAAAAAACTAACGAATATTGTTGTAAATCTGATTGCTTAAAAGGCAGTTGTACAGGTTATATTATTATGAAACTCAAGCCAAATCTCATAAAGCTTCCTTTCCATAAAAAATCATTCTGCATGTTAATCGGTTTTATTTTAATAGCCGCATTCTCTGCAATAAATAATTATTACTTTTATAGGACGTTAGAAAATAATGCATTTCACAGGCAGAGCGAAATATCCAGCCTGATCAAATCAGTCTACGAAAACTGCAGTTTTTCGCCTAGCCATGGAAATTGCGTTGGGCAGTTAGTATCGATCATAGAGAATGCCAAACTATACGGCTTAACCAGAATTATTAGCAATGATGAAATTGTTTTTGAGAGATAATCAAATGCAGCGCGGTATCACCCAACACCGAAAACCACAGAAAGGTAAACAGCGTGGGTACCACCATCACCCCCACCACAAACTGGCGAATGGTGCGGCCACGGCTGATTTTGGCAATAAACAAGCCCACAAAAGGTGCCCAGGCAATGGTCCAGCCAAAGATAAACAGCGTCCAGTTACCAATCCAGTCACTGGAGGTATAGGCCTGCAGACTGAAGGTGCGCTCAACGATATTGCTCAGATAGCTACCCGTGTTCTCCATAAAGGTATTGAGAATAAATACCGTAGGACCGGCGATAAAAATAAACAGCATTAGGGCTATCGCCAACACGATGTTGAGCATGGATAAGCGCTTGACCCCTTTATCCATCCCGGCGACCACCGACAAGGTAGCCAGTGCAGTAATCGCCACAATGGCAATAATCTGCACCGTGGTACTCACCGGAATCGATGGCCACAGATAATTAAGCCCAGCGTTAATTTGTGCGACCGACAAACCCAGCGTGGTGGCAATACCAAACATGGTGCCCAAAATGGCAAAGGTGTCCACCGTATGCCCCATGGGTCCGTGGATCTTGTCACCAATCAGAGGGTATAGCGTGGAGCGCATCGACAATGGCAAGCCGTGACGAAAGGCAAAGTAAGCCAGCGACAACCCTACCAAGCCGTAAATCGCCCAAATATGGAACCCCCAGTGGAAGAAAGCAATTTGCATGGCTTGTTTGGCCGAGTCCACCGTCATGGCAGGCCCATCCGGCGGCGNNATAGTGCAATACGGGTTCCGCCACACCAAAAAACAACAAGGCAATGCCGTAACCTGCCGAAAACAGCATGGCAAACCAAGCAAAAAAGCTGTATTCAGGCTCCGCGTGGTCAGGGCCCAGTTTAATATTGCCCCAGCTACTAAACGCCACCGAAACAATAAACACCAGAAAGATAGCCACAGCCAGCATGTAAAACCAGCCAAAGGTGGTGGTGATATACGCCAGAATATCGGCAAATAATGCGCCGGCTCGTTCAGGATTGCTCATGGTGCCAATCACCATCAGAGCAATCACAACCACTGCTGGGACAAATACCGGCACAAGCACGGTAGAGACTTTGGACGACTTAGCTGTTGTCGTTTTATCTGAGGCCATAGTAAGAACTCTTTTAGCTATGCT
>LFTS01000264.1:6056-6371 GCA_001513435.1 Gammaproteobacteria bacterium DTU040 | reverse complement strand
TTACGCGTACGCGCCAGTACCAGCATTTGACCTTCAAACTCTTCACGACTGACCAGATCAAGTTTGCTAAAAGCACTTTGCAGCAAGGCTTTTAGTTGTTTTTCTAACTCGGCAGGTGCAATAGGACTTTCTTGACTGAGTAAGCGCGTTGCTTGTTCGCTTAGGGTGTCCAGAAAGGCTTTGGGCGGCAGCATAAATAATCCTTAATTGATAAAATATCTAAGCTAATTTTAGCACGCTTTAAAACTAATGCTTGTTAGCAGAAAACATAATTCGCGGCTATAGCGCAAAGATTTATTAAAACGGGTTACAAAA
>LFTS01000264.1:4028-6038 GCA_001513435.1 Gammaproteobacteria bacterium DTU040 | reverse complement strand
TAATTAGGGCAAATCAGTCCATGGGAGAACAGTATGAAATTGGTCACTGCAATAATCAAACCTTTTAAACTTGATGATGTGCGCGAGGCGCTGTCTGAAATAGGCGTGCAAGGGATAACAGTTACCGAAGTAAAAGGTTTTGGTCGTCAGAAAGGCCACACAGAGCTTTATCGTGGTGCTGAATACGTAGTGGATTTCTTACCCAAGGTTAAAATTGAGGTGGCTATTGCTCAGTCGCAGTTAGATTTGGTGATTGAGACTATCAGTAAGGCAGCTAATACCGGAAAAATCGGTGATGGCAAAATTTTCGTTACCAGCCTAGAGCAGATTGTACGAATCCGCACTGGCGAAACAGGTGTTAGCGCTATCTAAAGGCGCGTAAGCAGTGGGCTGTGTTGCTGCGCTAGCTGCTTTATCAAACAGTCGCTGAAGTACAACCAAGGCACAATGCTTAACCGCTTGTGCCTTGTTTTTTTCAGTGTTCAAATCAGCAAAGCATAGCCACAAAAAAAGATATTTTTTACCGTAGCAAATTTGAAAATTGCACACTAAAATGCGCGCCAAATAAGCATGTTACTTTTTGACTGTTTGCTGATTTGAGGTTGGTGGAATGTTCGAAGATGATATAGAAGACGAAGACTTAGACACTGAAGAAACTGACGACATTTCGTTGGATGAAGTCGCGGAAGTAGAGGACGATGCTGCTATCGCGGATGAGGTGGTCGAAAGTGATGATGAGGGGTATGACGCGCCGGCTGTTAAAAGCAAAGCCGTAGTGCATGAAGACTTACCCTCTTTAGAAGCTAAGAAAAAAGAGCGTGATGCGCTGGCGCAGGCTATGGAAGCTTTTTTAGCGCGCGGCGGAAAAATACAGGAAGTAAGTTCCGACTAACTTAGCGTTTATAACTATCTGCAAGACTAAAGCCAGTCCATTGATGAAAATGGACTGGCTTTGTTGTGTTTAAGGGCTGGCTTTTAATGCCTCGTAACGTTCGGCTAACTCCGCACGGATAGCACGGCGCTCAACGGCGTTATTGTAGCGACGTATCTCTTCTGCTGTTTTGGCTGTAAACACAGGCACATCAGTGGGTTTTCCCTGCTCATCCACGGCCACCATAGTAAAAAAACAACTATTGGTATGGCGTACTACTTGAGTGCGGATATTTTCGGTAATTACCTTGATGCCCACTTCCATGGATGTGCGGCCAGTGTAATTGACGGAGGCTAAAAAGGTGACTAACTCGCCTACATGGATAGGTTGGCGGAAAGTCACTTGGTCAACAGACAGGGTTACGACATAGATACCGGCGTAACGACTGGCGCAGGCATAGGCCACTTCGTCAAGATACTTAAGCACTGTGCCGCCATGCACATTGCCGGAAAAATTGGCCATGTCAGGGGTCATCAACACGGTCATGGATAGACTAGGGGAACCAGGTTTCATGCGTTTCTCATTATTTAGGTGGTGCGTGCAATACAGCTAAGAAGCCTCTGAAGTTTAGCTTTGCACGGTTGCTAGCCAGCGGTCGTGCGCCCAGTCCCAGACGGTTTCCCAGGACTCATCGGAAAAGTCTTGCCCGTTAGAGTCCCAATTAACGACTTCACCATCAGGCTGCACGGCGTAATAGCCGTCAGCATGTTGGCATAAGGGAACAAGGTAGCGCGGTAAGCCTTGCTCCCAAGCCAGTGAAGCGACTTCTGGCAAATAGGTATGCGCACCAGGGTCACTGGCGGTAACGGGCTCAAGGCTGCCAAGTACTATATCGCTAGCGTTAAGTAAGAATTCGCGTAATTCATAGGGAATATGAATGAGTAGCTGTTCTTGTATGTCGAGCAAGTCGTCATCTGTGGGTAGCTCCATAGGGTATGGGGTATCTTCACAGTGTTCGCGTAGCAGATCGAGTACCTCTTCCATAGTGGATGCGCCTTAATTGTTTTGCTGAATGCCGGCAATCAACCAAGATTCGTTGTCACCGTGCGCGCGTTCCATACGCCAGCTTTCGTGGAAAG
>LFTS01000264.1:0-3847 GCA_001513435.1 Gammaproteobacteria bacterium DTU040 | reverse complement strand
TATGCAGCGATTTGGCTAAAGTCGTTGGCATCCCATAATTGCTGTAGCTGCATAAAATGCTCACGAGCCTGCTCAACAAAACGCTGCTGATTAAACCAGCTGGGCGCTTGCATAACGGGTTGCTGTTGAGGCTGGGCGTTGCTGCTGCCAAACAGATTGTTGGGCATTTCACGCTGCATGGGTTGCGGACCTGCGCCAGCAGTTTGCATGCTGGGCTGGCGTCTGGAGGCAATAAATCTAAATAAGAAGAACGCAATAGCGGCAAGAATTAGCATATCGAACATTTGTATGCCTTCAAAACCGTCGCCAAAGAACATGGAGGCCAGCAAACCGCCAGCGGCTAAACCTGCTAGCGGCCCCATCCAGCCCATTTTGCCCGCAGCGGCAGGGCCTTTTTGACCGGGCTGCTGCTTGGGCTGCTGTTGTTGCTGTTGTCTTTGTTGGGCAGGGCGGTGTTTAGCCGGTGCGCCCCAAGATTTGCCACCACCGAAGCGACGTGCTTCAGCATCAAAACTAAAGCTTAAGCCGATGAACAATGCCAAGGCTAAGGTTAGAAAACGTTGCATAGTAGTCTCTCAGTTGTTGAAATTTAAAGGGTGCACAGTATGCCTTAGAGTTAAGCGAAACTTAACCGTTAGATTGTATCTGTGTACTTCTAACAGCTGTGGTTTTATTAGACGCAAGAACCAGCAGCATGTCCGCTGGCCCAGGCCCATTGAAAATTAAAGCCGCCCAAGTGTCCGGTAACGTCCAGTACTTCACCGATAAAATACAGGTCAGTTTGATATTTAGAAGCCATGGTTTTGGAGGACACCTCATTGGTATTGATTCCGCCCAGTGTGACCTCTGCGGTGCGGTAGCCCTCAGTGCCCGCTGGTGTCAGTGACCAATGGCTTAGTTGCTGGGCGATGTGTTCTAGTTGGTTGGCTGAGTAATTTCTTAGAGATTGATTATTGAAGTTGAAAAACTCAGTCAAAAGCTGCGCAATTTTTTTGGTGAAGCGCTCACCTAATAGTGTTTTAAGTTCGATATTAGGGCGTTGTTGCTGCTGCTCTAACAGCCACTGCGCTGCATCGGGCCAGTTTAACAGGTCAAGGCTAATGGGTTGACCTGTTTGCCAGTACAAGGACGCCTGCAACACCACCGGTCCGCTTAAGCCGCGATGGGTAAAAAGCAGATCCTCCACAAACTCATGCCCGTTACAAGTCAGTCTGCAGTTGTTAATCGAGCTGCCGGCCAGCGCAGTGCAGAGCTGTTTGAGTTTCTCATCGGTAATGGTAAAGGGTACTAATCCTGCACGGGTGGGCACTAGGCTGTGGCCAAACTGTTGCGCCACTTGATAGCCAAAACCGGTTGCGCCCATGGTCGGGATCGACAACCCTCCTGTAGCAATCACTAAAGACTGGCACTGATAGGTATGAGCGTTTGTTTTTAACTTGAAGCCGTCGCTGTCTTGATACTGCACGCTGTCGATACGTGTTTTTAGCTGAAGGGTGACGCCTGCTTGCTCGCACTCGGCAAGCAACATAGCCAGCACATCTTTGGCGCTATTGCTGCAGAATAACTGTCCTGCCTGCTTTTCTTCGTAAGCCACAGCGTGCTTATGAATAAGTTCCATAAAGTGCCATGGCGTGTAGCGCGCCAGTGCTGATTTTACAAAATGCGTATTGCGACTGATAAAATCCTCAGGACTGCAGTACATATTAGTGAAATTGCAGCGCCCACCACCGGACATCAAAATCTTTTTACCGGCTTTATTGGCGTGATCCAACACCAGCACTCTGCGTCCGCGCTGGGCAGCGGTTTGCGCGCACATTAGCCCTGCCGCACCCGCGCCGATAATAATTACGTCATAGGTTTGCATAGAGGTTATTGGTGTAACACGAATTGGGCGGTAAGTAGCGCGCCATCTTCGCCCGTGTCAGTTAGCACGTGACTGGTGAGCTGTAAACGCGCTTTGCCGTGTTTGTTGTAGGTGGCGACAAAACGTTGCCATAGGTGCTCTTCAGGCGCTTCACACAGAGCAGTAATGGACTCGTGGGTGATGGGGCGTGGGTAATCGATCTGCCCTGATTGCACCACTATATGGGTGGTGTTTATACCTATTTCACGCAGGCGTAAATGTAGCCAGCCCCAACTGGCGAGTACTGCGGCACAGTATATGCTGCCGCCAAACATACTGGCTTGGTGGTTGATGTTGGGTGTGAGCGGAAAGCTTAGCTCTAAGCGTTGCTCATGCCAGCTGCATACCTGAACTCCCATCGCTTGGCTAAGGGGAATGTCTTGGGCGAAAACTTGACTGAGGTGTTGGCGAAAATCTGACATGTTCGTTGTTCTGATAATAAGGCTTTAATCTAGAGACCGTATTTTACACGATTGTATCGGTACTTTTGCTGAATTCGCGGCTTGGCTGAAAATAAGCGTAAGAAAACTAAAAAGATTTTCACTATCAAGGTAGAATTATTTATTCTTTTTTATTAACCAGCTATTTTAAGGTGAGTTTTTTGGATCTATCTGCAACCAATAGTTTATTTTTTGTCGGTGGTTTGCTGGTCGCTGTCAGTATTCTGGTCAGCACGGTATCCTCGCGTATTGGTATCCCCATTTTAGTGATTTTTATGGGGGTTGGCATGATGGCCGGTACCGACGGTATCGGTGGTATTGTTTTTAATGATTATTCACTGACCTACATCGTGAGCAACCTCGCCTTGGCGGTGATTTTACTCGATGGTGGTATGCGTACGCGAGTGGCGACTTTCCGCGTGGCTTTGTGGCCAGCTTTGTCACTGGCAACCTTTGGTGTGATTGCTACTGCGGTGTTAACCGGCTTGGCGGCGGCTTGGCTGTTTAATTTAACCCTGCTGGAAGGGTTGTTGATCGGCTCTATCGTCGGCTCAACGGATGCGGCGGTGGTGTTTAACCTGCTTAACGGCAAAGGGCTCAATGATCGAGTTGGTTCAACCCTTGAGATTGAGTCCGGCAGTAACGACCCGATGGCCATGTTCCTGACCGTGACCTTGATTGGCATGTTGGCGGCAGGGCAAACCAGCTTTACCTTGGATTTTCTTGCCAGCTTAGTGCAGCAATTTGGTTTGGGCACGTTGCTGGGTTTAAGTGGTGGCTGGCTATTGGTGCAGATAATAAACCGTCTGACGGTTGCCGATGGTTTGTATCCTTTGTTGGCGGTGAGCGGCAGTATTATGATTTATGCCTTTGCTGGGCATGTCGGCGGTAGCGGGATTTTAGCTGTCTATATTTGTGGCATGGTGCTGGGTAATCGCCCCATTCGTAACCGTCACGGTATTTTGCATATGTTTGATGGTTTGGCGTGGCTTAGCCAAATCGGCATGTTCTTGGTGTTGGGTTTGTTACTTACCCCGCATGAGCTATTGCCTATTGCGGTGCCGGCATTGTTACTGTCATTGTGGATGATTCTTTTTGCCCGTCCAGTTTCTGTGTTTATTGGCTTGCTGCCGTTTCGTGGCTTTAATCTGCGTGAGCGGGTGTTTATTTCATGGATTGGTTTGCGTGGTGCAGTGCCAGTTATTTTGGCGGTGTTCCCGCTCGTTTATGGCCTGCCAAACGCACAACTGTTTTTTAACGTAGCCTTCTTTATTGTGTTGGTGTCATTAATTGTGCAGGGCTCGACATTGCCTTGGGCAGCACGCAAAGCCAGAGTAGAAGTACCACCTGCGCCTGCCCCCATATCCCGTGCGGGTTTAGAGATTTATCCCACCAGCCAGTGGGAGTTGTTTGTTTATAAGCTTAAGCGTGAAAAGTGGTGTATTGGCGCGCAACTGCGTGAACTAAAAATGCCTACCGGAACACGAATAGCTGCTTTATTTCG
>LFTS01000128.1 GCA_001513435.1 Gammaproteobacteria bacterium DTU040 | reverse complement strand
GTCTAAGTAGGCAAACAGCGAAATCACATCCGCCCAAATCCAATAAATGCCCGCCGTTAATGTAAGCAGTAAAAGCAGACGCACCAAACGCAAGGATTGCTGATTTACCTCGCTTATATTTAATCCCATCCTAGCCTGTGACTGCTCCGCTTCGTTTGACTCCTGCTGATTGCTACGCGCTTTCTCGGCACGCTGCCACGCCAAGCGGCGCGCAGCGATAATCAAGCCACGCTCCAGCATCGCCTGCATAATTATCCACACCACCAGCAATACCAATGTGGTTAACAAACGCTCCGTCAGCTGCAAGACGGTGTAGTAATAGCCCGAAGCCAAAGCGCCAACAAACAACACCGGCAGAAACGCTAAAAACATACCCAAGCCGCGCGCCCACCAAGGCAGCGGCTCTTCCACATATTTGTGCAACACAGCGCTGCCCAGCAAAAAACTTAAGGCCAGTAAACCCACTGCCAGCAACACCGAACCCAGCACGTCCTCGCTCAGATTCGACAAGCGCGCCTGCGCCAATGGCACCACTAAAGCCAACAGCCACACCACCAACGCCAACCACGCCACGCGCTTACGCAAAAACTCCACCTGCTGGGCCGGCCAAGCAAAATGAACCTGCGCTACACCCTGCTTAGCCAGCAAGCGGTAGGCAATGGAAAACACCAGCCCTAACTTAGCCATATTGAGCAAAGCCGTACCAAACTCATAGGCAACCGATTGAGTATGCAACTGCGCCAACCAACCTGCTGTAGCAAACAGCGCGGCAATAGGTAGCGATACCACTGCTACCGCCAATACTGCCAGCGGTGTATAAAACTGTCGATCGCGCAGATAATGTCCAATACTGGCTTGGGTATTCTGTACCTGCACACGCAAGCCAGTGCGCTTCCACAATACCAGCAGAGTTAATAGTAATACGGGGAAAAAACTCAGAGCGTTATCACGCCAAACTGGCCATAACTCGGCAAACACAGTGCCGATATCAATAGCGCGCCACTGTTGCTTGAGCTGCGCAGGCAAGCTTTTAAACCAGCCGCGATCAACGGCTTTATTGCTAGGCACCCAAAACATTTGCTCATCTAAAATCACATGCAGCATCTTCGCAGTTGATTGCAATTGTTTTTGATTCAACTGGACACGAATAGCTTCGCTTAAATAAGCATTAAGCTCGTGGTTAAGTTTTTGTAGCAGTTCATTACGCGCGGTGACCAAACCCAGTAAGTCAGCGCGCAACTGTGGGTTATCGTCGGCTAACGGCAACAGCATACTGTCGACATATTCTTGTGGGCGCTGCACGGTTTCGCGTAATTGTCTAAGCTCAAACTGATACAACCGCGTATCCGCGATTTGCTCAGTAAGGCGCTGGTCAAAACTTAGTTGCGGCAAGGCTTGTTTTTGCTGATACAGTATTTTCGCCAGCAGCAAACTGCCCTGTAGGACACTTATTTGCTCTTCCAGTGCTTGCTCAATTTGCTGCACGTTTTCCAATTGCTGGCGTACCTGTAAACTTTTTTGGGTCAGCTGATTGCGCCGCTCGGTAACGGTGAGTAAGTAGTCAGACAACTTAAGGTTAAGGCTACTTTCCTTCAGTAATAACGCATCCTCACCGGCTTTTTCGACACCCAAGGATTGCTCTTGCACTGCCTGTTCAGAAGCAGCTTGGCGTCTTTTATTAAGCATTTCTTGTAAAGCGATTAAATAGCGTTCTTGCGTCTGCACTTTAGCCGCGAGTAACTCTCTATTACTGCTGGCCAAATCCTGTAGCACGCTATTGCCTGCCAGCTCTGCTTGATTAAGTTTATTACGCTCCTGTAACGCGCCCAGTTCGGCCTGCAGCCGATCCAATGCTTCTGGCAGCAATAAGGCTTTACCACCTTCTTTGCCACCTTTTATTTGTGCATTAATTTCTTGGATACGTTTTTGATTGTTACTGACTTCAAGCTGCGCGCGCTCTGGCCGGGTTTGCGTACGAATAATTAATGCGCTGGCATCATTTAGCTCTTTTTGCCAAAACTCCAGCTGCTGGGTTTGCTCGCCGACTAATTGTTCTAATTGCAGGATAGTTAAGTTAGGTGAAATTTGTTTATCGGTCTGTTGAGCTAGCTGCGCGAGTGCTTGTTTGTTTTGCTGAATTTGCTGCGGTGCCTGACTGAGCTGCTGCTCTAGGCTGGCCTGCGCTTTTTGCGCACGCTCGATCGCATCCAGCCACACAAGAGTTTGTTCTAGCGTTTGTTGGGCCAACTGCTGTTCGTTTTCTGGCAGTTTGCGCTCGCTCAAAGTAGCAAGATTTTTTTTGATAAAATCAATGCTCGGCACCGCCGCCGTTGCCTGCATTGCGCCGCATATAAGCAGTAAAACCAGAAGAACTCTGCGCCACACCCGCATACTTATATCCACTCTGAAAATTCGTTCCTGTTAGTACCTTCAGCTTCTACTTAGCAACCTAGGAACAGGGCGTACTAAATGGCAGCGTCTTTAGTGTCTGGAAAACGCAAACCCACTTTACTGACCTTATCATTTTCCATTTCCACAACAACCCAAGTTAAGCCCTGCCATTCGGTGTAGTCACCCACTACCGCCTCACCACCCACGGCTTCACTAATAAAGTCAGAAAGGCTTTCTTTTGCGTTGCGACCTTTCAAATCCAAGCCATACACAGCGGCCACATCACCCAGCTGCGCCTGCCCTTGTAAAACAAAGTCACCAAAGAAACGCTTATCCAGTCCTCTATCCGGCGCCTCACTAAATAAGCTACCCAGCGCAGGCAGGTCTTCATCGTGACCAATCACGCACAAAATATCATCCACTTCCAAGCGGGTGCTACCGGTGGGGTGTAGCAAACAGTTGTTGCGAAATAAAGCAGCGATTCGCGTTCCAGCAGGCATTTTTAGTTCACGCAACTGCGCGCCAATACACCATTTCTCACGCTTCAGTTTATAAACAAATAACTCCCACTGACTGGTGGGGTAAATCTCCAAACCCGCGCGGGAAATCGGCGCTGGTGCGGGAGGAATCTCGACCTTAGCTTTACGTGCCGCCCAAGACAAAGTCGAACCCTGCACAATCAGTGATACCAAGACAATAAAGAAGGCTACGTTAAAAAACAGTTGTGCGTTTGGCAGGCCATAAACGAGCGGGAA
>LFTS01000192.1 GCA_001513435.1 Gammaproteobacteria bacterium DTU040 | reverse complement strand
ACATCACTTAAGCGTTCTACCTTGACTGTACGCACATCAAAACCGCAACGGATCGCCAGCTCGTCACCCTGCTTAATTTCTTTTGCAACCTTACAACGCTCACCCTGACAATGAACTTTACCGCCCTCGATAGCAGCTTTCGCCACGCTTCTCGTTTTAAAAAAACGCGCCGCCCATAACCATTTATCTAGTCTAACTTTTTCCATACTTAGTTATTTTTCTTACGCCGATAATAGAGCTTGAGCTTGGGTCTTGGCTGGTCTATTTCAAGCGGCAAGCTGACTTTAGCCTCTAACCCACCCTTTTCACGGTTCGCCAATCTTACCTTGCCGCCATGCAAAGCAGCGATACGCTGCACAATAGCCAACCCAAGACCTGCACCAAGACCGCTACGTGCTTGCTCACCACGCATAAACGGATTAAAAACAACTTCCAGATCCGCCTCCGATAGACCTGGACCCCGGTCCGCTACGGCGAACACAATGCAAGACTGCTGCTCAAAGCTTTCCTGGGTGACGCAAATATCAATTTGATCGCCACCATAGCGTAAAGCGTTTTCTATCAAATTAACCAGCAGACGTTTAAAAGACAGCCTACGCAGCTCAATATCAGGCACTGGCTCCAACTGTACATTCAATTTAAAGCCTCGCTGCTGATAGGGTGAAACCACTTCTGTTATCAAGGCATGAACGTCACAGGACACTAGCGGCTCATCATTGCCGTCACGAATAAAGGCTAAGAACTGCCCAACAATGGCATCCATGTCTTCAATATCGCGCACCATGTCCTGCGTTAGCTCACTGTCCTCATCGAGCAATTCCAACCCCAAACGTAAACGGGTTAACGGGGTGCGTAAGTCGTGGGAAATTCCTGCCAGCATCAAGTCGCGTTCACGCACGGACTGCTCAATGTCATCCGTCATCTGGTTAAAGGCACGATACACCTCTGCAATTTCGCTGGCGGTGCGTCTATCTACCGGTAAGCGTACGCTGTGACCCTTACCAAATTGACGCGCAGCCGCTACCAGCCGCTTTAATGGAGCACTCAGCTGGCTGACGAAAAACCATGCGGCGGCAGTAGACAAAAAACCAATGCCCAAAAACCAACCAAATAGATTCCACAGCCTTTGCCCACGCAATGGGTGCGGATACAGCGGCACACGAATCCAATCAGGTCCTAAACTGGGCGCATGCACCCATAGAGATGGGGGTGCTTGCGCACGAATACGCACTTGCGTGTCCTCACCCAATTCAAGGCGCATTTGGTCTTCAAAAATATTGCTGTAAGGCCAATGGTGTTCACCCTCAGGAACCTCATACCTGGGCACTCTTTGCAGGCCGGCAGCCTCGGCAATAGCCGGCTGGTCGCTAGGATGTGCCGCCCAGTAAGCACGCAAGGTTAAAGCCGCTCCGTGACTGTATTGGCGATCAACGAGTACATCCTCGTTCATCATCAAATACACCAGCGTGAGCGCTTTTGAGAACAGAATTGCCAACAACACCATCCATAGCGTGCGAACAAAGAAGCTTTTGGGGTACCAGTACACTTACGACTTTACTCCGTCCGGTACAAACACATAGCCCACACCCCAAACAGTTTGTATGTAACGAGGTTTAGCCGGATCCGTTTCGATAATGCGGCGCAAACGTGAAATTTGCACGTCAATCGACCTCTCCATGGCGTCCCACTCACGACCGCGCGCCAAATGCATTAACTTGTCACGACTGAGCGTTTCACGCGCATGCTGCACCAGCGCTTTAAGTACCGCAAACTCACCGGTAGTGAGCATGAAACTCTGCTCGCCTTTGCGTAATTCGCGAGTGGCCAGCGATAAGGTGTACTCGCCAAAGGTGACCTGCTCCTCTTCGCTTCCGGGCGCACCCGGCACAGCAGCGCCTTGCCGTCTAAGCACGGCTTTAATCCGCGCCAATAGTTCTCTTGGATTAAATGGCTTGGCTAAATAGTCGTCCGCACCCAGCTCTAGGCCTTGAATACGGCTGGCTTCATCGCCTTTAGCGGTCAACATAATAATAGGCACTTGGTTATTGGCAGCACGCAGTCTTTTACAGGCTGACATGCCGTCTTCGCCGGGCAGCATCAAATCCAAGACCAACAAATGAAAATGCTCGCGCTGCAACATACGATCCATTTGCTCGGCATTCTCGACACTGCGCACACGATAGCCCTGCTCGGTTAAAAATCGCTCCAGCAAACTGCGTAAGCGCGAGTCATCGTCCACTACTAGAATTTTTTCACTGTCACTCATCAAAGGTTACTCCAGATTAAGCCACCCATAAGCCCGTATTATGGCGCAATTACGCAAGCACCATAGCCAACCTTTAGTAACAAATCTTACAAAAAAACAACAATGACTGCGTTACTGGCAAAGTTAACCTATAATTACCGCTTTTTAGAATAAAGCTAATAGGTTTTTCATGCACAGCATCAATGCCCAGATCGCCAATGAATTAGGTGTACCCAACCAAAGCGTTGCCGCGGCGGTAGCCTTATTAGATGAAGGCGCTACCGTTCCCTTTATTGCACGCTACCGAAAAGAAGTAACAGGCAGCTTAGACGATACTCAATTACGTACTTTGGCTGAACGCTTAGATTATTTACGAGAGCTGAATGAGCGTCGCTGCAGCATTTTGGCGAGCATTGAAGAACAAGGCAAACTCACCAGCGAGCTGAAACAAGCCATCCTGCAAGCCGACACAAAAACACGCCTCGAAGATCTTTATCTACCCTATAAGAAAAAGCGCCGCACCAAAGGCCAAATTGCTCTGGAAGCAGGACTGGGCGATTTAGCGGATGCTTTATTTACTCAGCCCGAATTAAATCCTGAGCAAGAAGCCGAGCGCTTTGTGCAGGCTGATTCCGATTTCAAAGACGTTAAGTCAGTACTGGAAGGCGCCAAATACATTCTCATGGAGCGCTTTGCTGAGGATGCTGAGCTGCTGAAAAGACTACGCACCATGCTTCGCGCTGATGCGTTACTCAGCGCCCGTGTTATCAAGGGCAAAGAGCAAGAGGGGGCAAAATTCACTGATTACTTTGCCCACGATGAGCCGTATAGAAGCGTACCCTCACACCGCGCACTGGCTATTTTCCGCGGACGCAACGAAGGCATATTAAATGCCAGCCTGTCACTGGGTGACCCAGAGTCGAAAATACATCCGTGCGAAATAGTGATCGCTGAACACTTCAACATTCGCCAGCAAGGCCGTGCCGCCGATGCTTGGTTAGCTGAGGTCGTGCGCTGGACATGGCGCATCAAGCTGTCTACCCACCTAGAAACAGATTTATTTTCCAACTTACGCGAACAGGCAGAAACGGAGGCGATTCAAGTTTTTGCACGTAACCTGCATGACTTACTCTTGGCTGCTCCCGCTGGCCCACGCCGCACCTTGGCAATTGACCCAGGCTTACGTACTGGTTGCAAAATTGCAGTAGTCGATGAAACCGGCAAGCTTCTAGCCACGGACACCATTTATCCGCATGTGCCACAAAACAAATGGCAAGACAGCTTGGTGACTCTGGCTAAGCTGTGCACAGAGCACCAAGTTGAACTCATCGCCATAGGCAATGGCACTGGCAGTCGTGAAAGCGACCGTTTGGCCGCTGAGTTGGTTAAAGCCCTACCTAAATTAAAGATGCAAAAAATCATGGTCAGTGAAGCCGGTGCTTCAGTGTATTCAGCGTCTGAATTAGCCGCGCATGAGTTTCCTGATTTAGACGTATCGTTGCGTGGCGCCGTTTCTATTGCGCGCCGCTTGCAAGATCCTTTAGCTGAACTGGTTAAAATCGACCCTAAAGCTATTGGCGTCGGTCAATATCAGCATGATGTTTCCCAAGTGCAATTAGCACGCTCGCTCGATGCAGTGGTGGAAGACTGTGTAAACGCGGTTGGCGTTGATGTAAACACCGCCTCGGCTGCGCTATTGGCGCGTATTTCCGGGCTCAATAGCACCCTAGCCAAAAATATCGTGGCGTTTCGCGATGAGCACGGCTCGTTTAATAGCCGTCAACAGCTGAAAAAAGTGCCGCGTCTTGGTGAAAAAACCTTTGAGCTAGCCGCTGGGTTTTTACGAGTTATGAATGGCAGTAATCCGCTGGACGCATCCGCTGTGCACCCAGAAACCTATCCAGTAGTGGAGCGCATTGCTCAGAGCACTGAGCGCGATATTCGCTCGCTAATCGGTGACTCTGCATTTCTTCAGCGTCTTGACCCCAAAAACTTTACCGATGACACCTTTGGTTTGCCCACGGTAATCGACATCTTAGCTGAGCTGGATAAACCCGGTCGCGATCCGCGCCCAGAGTTCAAAACAGCCAGTTTCCAAGAGGGCGTTGAAAGCCTTAAGGACCTTGAACTGGGCATGGTGCTGGAAGGCGTGATCACTAACGTAACTAACTTCGGCGCTTTTGTTGATATTGGCGTGCACCAGGATGGACTGGTACATATTTCCGCCCTATCCGACAGCTTTGTCAAAGATCCGCACGCTGCGGTAAAGGCAGGCGACATTGTCAAAGTTAAAGTTATGGAAGTCGATATCCCTCGTGCACGTATCGCGTTAACCATGCGGATGTCTGATACGCCCGGGCAAACAAAGCCTGAACGCTCTACAACGCCGCGCACACAAAGCAGCCATGTCCGCAAAGAACGCACCGCAACTTCGAATACAGGCGCAGGTACCATGGCGGCTTTATTTGCGAATGCGCGTCAAATCAAGAAAAACTAATGCGCCCTGTTTAGTATTCAAGCGTACACCCTTATTATGTGCTTGAAAACACAGCCTAAATACATGCCGTTCCGTGCTTAATTGAGGAAACTCTTTTGACAAATGTTTTTGCCAGTCGCTTACGTCTGCTGAGTCAGCCTGACGCTGTACTCCATCTTAAAAACTGCCTACAGGGCATTGAGCGCGAAACTTTGCGCGTCACTGATGGGGGTCAGCTTGCACTATCCGAGCATCCAAAAGCGCTTGGTTCACCACTGACCCACAGCAGTATTACCACTGATTATGCTGAGCCGCTACTGGAATTTATCACCCAAGCCCATCCCGAAGCAGCACAAACCTTGGCTGAGTTAGAGGACATACATCGCTTTACCCACAGCGTACTGGATGGTGAATTACTTTGGAGCGCGTCCATGCCTTGCCTGCTGCCCAGCGAGCAGGATATTCCTATCGCTCGTTACGGTAGCTCTAATATTGGTCAGTTTAAATATCTTTATCGTATAGGTCTGTCAGTTCGATACAGCAGAACTATGCAGTGTATTGCGGGAATCCACTATAACTTCTCAATTCCAGAAAGCGTTTGGGTGATACTGCAGCAAGACAGCAACAACAAACAGTCGCTAACGGATTATCAGTCCGACTGTTACATTGCGCTAATCCGCAACTTTCGCCGTTACAGCTGGTTATTAATGTATCTCTTTGGTGCGTCACCCGCGGTCGATAAAAGCTTTTTACGTGATAAGCCGCACCAGCTCGATACCCTTGATGAGCACACGCTTTACCTACCCTATGCCACCAGTTTGCGCATGAGCGACTTGGGCTATCAAAGCAATGCTCAAGCAGGGATTACTCCGTGCTACAACAACTTGCAAAATTATATTGACAGCCTGCTCGAAGCGGTAAGTACACCTTACCCTGCTTATGAGGCTATTGGTACGTACAAGGATGGGCAATGGCTGCAGATCAATACCAATATCTTGCAAATAGAAAATGAATACTATTCCTCCATTCGCCCCAAACGTATTACCGAAGGTGATGAGCGTCCGGTGGAAGCGCTGAGCAAACGCGGCATCCAATATGTCGAAGCGCGCTGTATCGATATCAATCCATTTTTACCTATGGGTATCGACCTGCCTCAGTCACTGTTTTTAAATAGTTTTCTAGTGTTCTGCGCCTTGCAGGACAGCCCAGTATTCTCTGGCAATGCTTGTCCTGAGACGCACCAAAACTTTTTAACTGTCGTCAACCAAGGACGCGCACCTGATTTACAGCTTAAGCGCGACGACCAAGCAATCAGCATGCAAGACTGGGCAACTGAATTATTTGATGGCATACAGGCGTGTGCAGAGCTGCTGGATCAGGCGCATGGCGGGCAGGAACATCAGCAAGCACTTGCACAACAGCGTGCCAAACTGGCTGACGTTAATCTAACTCCGTCTGCACAGGTGCTTAATGCCATGCGCGAGAAATCCTGTAGCTTTACACAGCTGGCCTTCGCGCTCAGTCGTCAGCACGCAGATACTTTGCGTGATCCTGCACCTGAAATTGTGCAGCACTACCAAGCGTTAGCCGCTCAGTCCATTGAACAGCAACTGCGTATCGAAGCAGCCGATAGTATGAGCTTTGATGAATACATGACTGCCTATTACGCGCAGCTCAATTAACCTAACAGGTGACGGGCGCAGCAGTATTGCGCGCCCGACTGCCCTATAAGGTTAAACTTCCGGCCCTAAACGTACCGCCGCACTGGCACGCTCCAAAGCCTCCAACTTAGCCACTGACTGCTTGCGCTTTTCTTCGGTACTGCGGGTAAAAAACCAGACCAAAAAGGTTGCCAAGGACACGGCTAACAGAATCAAGCTCGCCACCGCGTTGATTTCAGGCTTAACCCCAAGGCGCACCGCAGAAAATATCTCCATCGGCAAAGTCGTCGAACCTGGCCCTGAAACAAAGCTTGCCAGCACCAAGTCATCCAGCGACAGCGCAAATGCCATCATAAAGCCAGCGGCTAACGAGGGTACAATCATCGGTATGGTGATTAAGAAAAACACCTTCCACGGCTTAGCGCCCAAATCCATCGCGGCTTCTTCCATCGAGCGGTCCAGCTCACGCAAGCGTGATGAAACAATCACGGCCACATAAGCCGTACTGAAGGTGGTGTGCGCAATCCAGATGGTGACCACTCCGCGCTCCATCGGCCAGCCAATCAGCTGCGCCATGGCGACAAACAACAACAATAATGACAGCCCCGTGATCACCTCTGGCATAACCAAGGGTGCGGTCACCATACCGCCAAACAGCGTACGCCCACGGAAGTGCTTGATGCGTGTCAGCACCAGCGCTGCAAGCGTGCCCAAGGCGGTGGCGGCTATCGCGGTATAGGTGGCAATCTCCAAAGAACGCAAGACCGCACTCATCAGCTGCTGGTTATCCAGCAACCCCGCATACCATTTGGTCGACCAGCCGCCCCATACTGTCACTAAGCGTGAAGCGTTAAAGGAATACAGCACCAGCACCAACATCGGCACATAGATAAATAGCAGCCCGACAATCAGCATAAAGCGTGAAAAGCTAAACTTTTTAATAAATCCCATAGGTTAGCCCTCCAACTCTTTGGCCTGTGCTCGGTTAAAGAACACTATGGGAATCAGCAAAATCAGCAGCATGATTACCGCCAAGGCTGATGCCACAGGCCAGTCACGGTTATTAAAGAACTCTTGCCAGAGCACTTTACCGATCATTAACGTTTCAGGACCGCCTAACAATTCAGGAATCACAAACTCCCCCACTACCGGAATAAACACCAGCATGCAGCCAGTGATAATACCGCCTTTGGATAACGGGAAAGTAATCCTCCAAAAGCTAGTATGGCGCCGCGCGCCCAAATCAGCTGCCGCCTCTAACAGTGATTGGTCATGCTTAGCCAGATTGGCATATAGCGGTAACACCATAAACGGCAGGTAGGCATACACGATGCCGATATAGACGGCAAGGTTGGTGTTTAGAATCTGTAAAGGCTCGCTAATCAGCCCGGTCCACAGCAAAAAACCATTGAGCAGTCCGTTATTGCTCAGAATACCCATCCAGGCATACACGCGAATCAGCAACGCTGTCCAAGTAGGCATCATCACCAGTAGCAGCCACACCGGACGCATACTGGGACTAGAGCGGGAGATGGCATAAGCCATGGGATAGCCCAGCAGCAAGCACCAAAAGGTACTGATTAAAGCAATTTTGACCGAGCCCAGATACGCTGCGATATACAACTTATCTTCGCTGAGTAGGATGTAATTACCCAAATTCAGCAGGATCGCCAACTTCTCATCCGCCCATTCGACCAAGCTGGTATAGGGTGGAATCGCGATGTCGGCTTCAGCAAAGCTAATTTTTAAAATAATGGCAAACGGCAGCAAGAAAAACAGCAGCATCCACGCAAAGGGAATACCGATGAGCGCATGCTTGCCATTGGGCAGACGCTGTTTTAACCAGTTTAAGGCGCTCATTGCTGGAACACCACGCCGCTATCATCCACCCAATGGACAAACACTTCGTCGTCCCACGTCGGGCGTTTGACGTTACGTTCTGAGTTCGCCATAAAAGCTTGCGCTATTTTGCCCGAGGGCAACTCAACGTAATACACCGAATGCCCACCCAAATAGGCAATGTCATGCACCTTGGCGGTGCACCAGTTGTAGTCTTCGTATTCGAGATCTTCGGGCTTAGTGCTGGAGAGCAACAGTTTTTCCGGACGCAAGGCAAAGGTGACGCGCTTATCTTCCGCACGCGCAGCGATACCATGACCCACGTAAATGGGTATGGGTAGTTGCGGGCTGGCAATAATGGCGTGGTCCAACTCATCAACAATAATTTCGCCATCGAACAGATTTACGTTGCCGATAAACTCACACACCATGCGGTTGGCGGGGGTTTCATAAATATCCATCGGACTGCCCACTTGCTCGATCCAGCCTTGGTTCATAATGGCAATGCGCTCAGCCATGGTCATGGCTTCTTCTTGGTCGTGGGTGACCATCACGCAGGTTACGCCCACACGCTCGATAATTTCGACCAACTCCAGCTGCATTTGTGAGCGTAGTTTTTTATCCAAAGCACCCATCGGCTCATCGAGTAATAACAGTTTAGGCCGCTTGGCCAGTGAGCGTGCTAAAGCCACGCGCTGGCGTTGACCACCGGATAAATTATGCGGCTTGCGCTTTGAGTACTTGGTCATGTGCACCAAGCGCAGCATTTCCTCAACCCGCTCTTGGATTTCTTCACGCGGCAAATTATCTTGTTTCAGGCCAAAAGCAATATTTTGCTCCACCGTCATATGCGGGAAAAGTGCATACGACTGAAACATCATATTGATCGGACGCTCATAAGGAGGCATATGGGTAATGTCTACCCCATCAAGAAAGATCCGTCCTTCAGAGGGCGTTTCAAAGCCGGCCAGCATCCTGAGCAAGGTGGACTTACCCGATCCCGACCCGCCCAATAAAGCAAAGATTTCACCCTTATTGATGTTGATACTAACGCTATCAACCGCCACGGTGTCGCCAAAACTTTTACTCACCCGCTCAATACGCACCAGCACATCTTTGGTTTTTTGCATATTGGCTAACGCTTTCTTATAAGCGCCTGAAGGTATTGCCATCGAATTCTCCCAACAAAAAAGCTCAGCCTTACGACTGAGCTATTAACTACAGACCGTTATTAAGTTAACGTCCCGATTTAAAACGAGTCCAAGCACGGGTTTTAATCCGCTGCACATTAGCGGGTAAAGGCTCGGACACAAAGAGTTTGTCTAGCACGTCCTGATCTGGATAGACTGCGGGGTTATTGCGAACTTCTTCGTCCATCAGCTCATCTGCATGCTTGTTAGGGTTAGCATAGCCCACATAGTCACTGATACCTGCAATCACTTCGGGCTCCAGCATATAGTTAATAAAGGCATGTGCTTGCTCCACATTGCCGGCATCGGCTGGAATCGCCAACACGTCAAACCACAGATTACCGCCTTCCTTTGGAATGCTGTAGGCAATCTCAACGCCTAACCCTGCTTCTTCTGCGCGGTCAGCAGCTTGCATCACATCGCCAGAAAAACCCGCCGCAACACAGATGTTGCCATTGGCTAGATCCGACACATATTTGGATGAGTGGAAATAGGTCACATAGGGGCGAACTTTCGCCAGCTTCTCTACCGCTTGCTCGTAGTCCTTGGCTTTATGTGAGTTGGGGTTCAACCCCATGTAGTTGAGTACGGCAGGAATCATTTCATCTGCAGCATCCAGAAAAGCCACACCACAGGTGCTCAGCTTTTTCATAGTACTCTGGCTCAAACAAGAAAGGCCCAAGAATCAATCGTGTCCACGCCGAGTACTTCTTTGACCTTATCGACGTTATAACCAATGCCGTTAGTTCCCCATAAGTAAGGCACGGCGTATTGGTTGCCTGGGTCATTGGTAGCGACTTGCTTCATCAAGTGCTCTTCCAAGTTACTCCAGTTAGGCAATAGGCTGTGATCTAACTTTTGGAAGACACCAGCTTGCACTTGGCGCGCTAAAAAATGATCCGAGGGCACCACCACATCATAGCCACTCCGACCTGCCAGCAGTTTGCCTTCAAGAGTTTCGTTGGAATCAAATACGTCGTACACCACATGGATGCCATGGCGTTCTTTAAAGTCGCTCAGCGCTGTTTCACTGATGTAATCCGACCAGTTATACACATGCACGGTTGATGCACTGGCCACACCGCTAGCAGTCACAGTTAATGCAGTTCCTAACACCACAGATTGAAATAATTTAAGCAATAATACGTCCTCTCTCTTTACTATAGGCTAAGCAGTCTCGCCAATCATGACGAGACTGCAAGGGCACAGACTATTTGCCTGATTTGATTTTGGTCCAGCTACGGGTCATAACGCGCTGGATTTTGGCAGACAAATCCGGGAAGGTGTACAGCTTTTTCAGCATAGCTTCATCCGGATAGATGCCAGGATCGTTGCGGTACAGCTCATCAACTAATGGTGTCGCTTCACTATTAGCATTAGGAAACTGCAAGTAGTTGGTCAAATCCGCCATCACCTGAGGCTGCAACAGGTAGTTTATAAACTCATGCGCTTCTGTGACATTTTTCGCATCGGCAGGAATACCCACCATATCGAAGAATGTGCCAGCACCTTCTTTCGGAATGGTATAGGCAATACGTACGTTACCTGTGCCTTCCTCGGCGCGCGCCTTGCTCTGGTAAAGATCGCCAGAATAGCCCACTGCTACACAAATATTGCCATTAGCCAAGTCTGAAATGTACTTGGAAGAATGGAAATACGTGATGTAAGGACGAATTTTTAATAACAGGTCTTCTGCTTGCTTTAAGTGCTCTGGATTGTCGCTGTCTGTCGGCAAACCAAGGTAGTGCATGGCTGCAGGGATTATTTCTGTGGGCGAATCAAGCAAAGCTACGCCGCACTCGTGCAGCTTGCTCACGTACTCCGGATTAAAAATAAAGTCCCAGCTATCTAGCGCTATATCGCCAAGCTCTGCTTTGACCTTGTCAAGGTTATAACCAATACCAATAGAGCCCCACATGTAAGGAATGGAGTACTGATTACCCGGATCACTCACTTCCAAAGTTTTAAGCAAATCCTTGTTTAGGTTATCCCACAGAGGTAATTGGCTACGATCTAGCTTCTGGTAAACACCGGCTTTAATTTGCTTAGCCAAAAACGGGTTAGAGGGCACTACAATGTCATAGCCGGAGCGACCAGACAGTAATTTTGCTTCTAGAACCTCGTTGTTGTCGTACACATCAAACACCACCTTGATCCCACTTTGCTTTTCAAAATTGCTAATAGTGTCTGGAGCAACGTAGTCAGACCAGTGGTATACATGCAGTACGCGCTTTTCGGCGTATACAGTGGTGGCAGCAGCCAAAGTCATAGCGAGAATCGCTAATGGAAAAGTAAATTTTTTCACGCGCACAGCTCCTTTATAGTCTGCTTAAAGAATCAACCGCTTAGTGAAAGCGGACATTGGGGTGTAATAGCAATGTTTTTACAAACAAGCTTTATTGAGTGTAACGTCTGGCCAAGTAAGGCAACCATTGCCATTGCAATGATTTAATTACATTCAAAAAAACTTATTTACAGACTAGGCATCCCTTTCCTTAGTAGCCTAATAGCAGTTAAAGCCCTGTGCTTGGGATTTTATTGGCTGTTTGCATGCTGCTGTAGAAGACAGAGCAATGAGCCGATAAAATTTGCGAAAATCCTAACACAGATAGAAAAAAATGGAACAGCCATGCACATAATTTTTTTATCTCCGCAGCGTTTTAAGGCTCTTCGCATTTAAGGGAGTAGAAAAAAATCTGGCCAGCTGTAAAAATGTCGAGGAACTTGGAAAATGTAAGCTCTTACAAGAGCTGTGCCAAGCAACCGGCTGCGTGCAAACCGCTTTGCTTTACTATGTGATTGTGGGACTGTGGGAGCGCATCTTATGCGCGATGAGCTCCTGTAGATCACCCCTTTAGGGCGACATGTCAGCCTAAAGGCATGACCTTGTATGTTAGTCAATAAAAAGTAACTGTTTCAGCTATTTGCAGATGAGCGCCACCTCGAAGTGGATTGCACCTGGAACATGTACCAACGGGTGGTCAGCGCCTATAACGAGCCGGATCGAAAGCGTAGTAAAAAACTCATGCAATAGCTCATAAAAATCATTACAGCCAGCCACTTGATAGGTTTGCCCGATATGTGTACCTGAGCAACTATACATAAATAATTATTTTGTATAGTATGTATACAACTTTTCAATCTACTATCTTTTTATCATTGACTCTATTCTACAGTCAATGCGCACTTAACCTAGCCCTAAACAGGAGTATCCTATGAGAAAACTAGTACTGGGCAGCATGTCTGCACTGTTAATAGCCACCAGCCTACAGGCTAACGCACAGCCTGATCCAGAAGAGCAAATTATTTTCCGTAAGGCCGGTTACAGCTTTATGAGCTGGAACATGGGCAAAATCAAAGCCATGGCCATTGATGGCACCATGGCTTGGGATCCTGCTCAGGTTCAGGCTGCAGCTAACAGTATTGCCGCCACGGCCAACTCCGGCATGGGTGCGCTCTTCACCCCAGGCACAGAAAAAAGTATCGGTGACACTAAAACCAACGTACGCCCAGAAATGTTTACCGACATGGAAGGCGTTGGCAAAGTAGCCATGGCATTTAGCAAAGCGGCCAACGAGTTAGCCGAAGTAGCTAAGACCGGCGACAAAGCAGCAATCATCAAGGCATTTGCCGCCACAGGCGATAGCTGCAAAGGCTGCCACGATAAGTACCGCGAAAAGATGTAAGTCTTAGCGCACTATAAAAAAGCCGAACTTCGTGTTCGGCTTTTTTGATCCTACCAAGCAGGGGCAGAAACAGGCGGCGCAGGGGGCGGGGGTTGCCAAGCTCCAGTGGCTAAATATACGCCACCCGCGGCAATCATCAGAGCAACAATGAATGCAATCCAACCACCACCCACCGCGGGTTTTTGCTGTGCATCGGTTTTCTGTGTATCGCCTGTCAACATCGGCTTAACAATAGTGTGTTTAAGCACAAACTCATGATAAAGCACGGCCAACACATGCAAACTAATCAAACCAACCAAAACCCAAAGGCCTAGTCGGTGCAGACCAGTGATGTACAAACTATCACTCTTGCTCAGCAAGCGGGATAAGGGTCCGGAAAAAGCAATTTCATCATTGGTAAACAAGCCACTTACAGCTTGCCAGCCCAGCATCAACAGCAAGGCCACCATTGACATAACACCCAGAGGATTATGACCTAAGGTGCGCCAATCTCCTTTTAGATACTGGGGTAGTGCGATAAACGCGCGGAATAAAGCCGGGATGCGCGCATAGGTTGAACCCAGTACCAGCCACGCCAGTCTAAAGCTAAGCAAACCGATAACGGCCAAGCCAATCGTGGCATGCCTATCCATCCATGAACCGCCCTGCAAACCCGTGAAAATTGCTGCAAATACAGCAATGACCAATGACCAGTGAAACAGCCTTAAAGGAGCATCCCAAACCCTAATTTTCGTACTCATTGAACCTCCACCTTTACACAGGTAAAACATACCACTATTGGAAACTAATCCCTGGATTGTCATCTGACAGATCTATCGATAATTTTTTTGCTGCTGGGCTTAGACTCTCCGCAGAGGTTTCTGAGCCGAGCTTAATCATAAGACGCAAATCGTTAGCAGAGTCAGCATGAGCTAGTGCGTCTTCGTAACTGATTTCGCCTTGGGTATACAGCTTGTACAACGCCTGATCAAAGGTCTGCATACCCAGCTCGTTGGAACGCATCATCAACGGCTTGAGCTCGCTGACAGAGCCTTTGCGAATCAAGTCCGCAGCTAAGGGCGTGTTAATCAGCACTTCAATCACCGCACGGCGACCTTTGCCATCAGGTGTTGGTACCAACTGTTGGGCAACAATAGCCCGCAGGTTTAGTGACAAGTCCAGCCACACTTGCTGCTGTCGATCGGCTGGGAAAAAGTTAATGATACGGTCCAAAGCTTGGTTGGCGTTGTTGGCGTGCAAAGTAGCCAAACATAGGTGACCTGTTTCAGCAAAGGTTACCGCATACTCCATGGTTTCCCGCGTACGAACCTCACCAATTAAGATAACGTCAGGTGCTTGGCGTAGTGTATTTTTCAGAGCAACCTCAAAGGATTCAGTATCAATCCCCACTTCGCGCTGAGTCACAATGCAGTTTTTATGCTGGTGAATAAACTCAATGGGGTCCTCAATGGAAATAATGTGCCCTGAGCTATTTTCATTGCGAAAACCAACCATTGCCGCTAACGAGGTCGACTTACCTGTACCTGTAGCCCCAACAAAAAGAACCAAGCCGCGCTTAGACATAGAGATCTTCTTCAAAATTTCCGGCAGCCTGAGTTCTTCTAACGTTGGAATTTGTGTAGAGATACGACGCAAAACCATGCCCACTAAGTTGCGCTGGTAAAAAGCACTCGCCCTGAAACGTCCAATACCGCGAGCACTGATAGCGTAGTTACACTCTAACTCTTCAGTAAACTCGCGACGTTGCACCTCGTTCATCGAACCAAATACAATTTCCCGGGCTTGCTCAGGCGTAAGTGGTGACTTGGTAACGTGCATGATTTTGCCATTAATCTTCATCGATGGTGGCACACCTGTGGTAATAAACAGGTCAGATGCTCCTTTTTCCACCATTAAACGCAGTAATTTCTCAAGCTCCATAATTACGCCCTATTCATCTTCATCATTAATTGCTTTAATCAGCCAGTGTTCCAACTCAGTACAGTTAGAAATTCTCTGGAGTCTTGGCCTTTTCGCGCGCGCTTTCACGGGTAATCAAACCTTTGCTCAACAGCGTTTTCAGGTTGCTATCTAATGTCTGCATGCCGATGCTGCCGCCGGTCTGGATAGCCGAGTACATTTGCGCGACTTTATCTTCACGAATAAGGTTACGAATAGCGGGCGTACCAAGCATAATCTCAAAGGCTGCAACACGCCCTCCGCCCACTTTTTTCATCAGGGTTTGCGACACCACGGCCTGCAAAGATTCCGACAACATTGAGCGCACCATAGATTTTTCTTCTGCCGGGAATACGTCCACCACCCGGTCAATGGTTTTTGCTGCAGAGGTGGTGTGCAACGTACCAAAAACTAAGTGCCCCGTTTCCGCCGCTGTCAACGCCAGACGGATGGTTTCTAAGTCACGCATCTCGCCCACAAGAATTACATCAGGGTCTTCACGCAACGCAGAGCGCAATGCTTCACTAAAGCCATGGGTATCACGGTGAACTTCACGCTGGTTAATCAAACATTTCTTCGGTTCATGCACAAACTCAATCGGGTCTTCAATGGTCAAAATGTGCTGAAATTTATTGGCATTTAAATAATCAATTAATGCAGCGAGAGTGGTCGACTTACCCGAACCTGTAGGCCCTGTTACCAAGACTAAACCGCGTGGTACATCAGCGATCTTACGGAACACATCACCTAGACCCAGATCGTCCATGCTAAGCACCTTAGATGGAATGGTTCTAAATACTGCACCGGCACCACGGTTTTGGTTAAATGCGTTAACCCGGAAGCGTGCCACGCCGGGCACTTCAAAGGAGAAGTCCGTTTCCAAAAACTCTTCGAAATCTTTGCGTTGTTTATCATTCATGATGTCATAAATGAGCGAGTGCACCTGTTTGTGTTCGAGTGCGGGCAAATTAATACGACGCACATCGCCGTCAACACGTATCATGGGCGGTAATCCCGCAGATAAGTGCAAGTCTGACGCACCGTTCTTTGCACTAAAGGCCAGCAGTTCGGTAATATCCATGAATCCCCCAAATTCTTCGGCAGACAGTTAGAGTTGCCAATATAAA
>LFTS01000125.1 GCA_001513435.1 Gammaproteobacteria bacterium DTU040 | reverse complement strand
TTAGACAATACTTTGTTAGCTGGAGACAGCGATCATTTGTGGGGCGAATTTTTGTGCGCCAATGGTTATGTTGATGCTGCTGTTTACAAAGCGCGCAATGATCAGTTTTATGCCGACTATCTGGCAGGTAAGCTAGACGTTATTGCGTATCAGAATTTTTGTCAGGAAATTCTTGGGAGCACAGAAAAGTCCGTGCTTGAACAGTGGCATGCCCAGTTTATGCGTGACTATATTGAGCCCATCATTTTGCCCAAAGGTGAGGCGCTGATAGCCCAGCATAGGGCAGCGGGTGACTACATCATGATCATCACCGCCACTAATCACTTTGTTACCGCTCCTATTGCGCAACGCTTGGGCGTTGACCATTTAATTGCTACCGAATGTGGCATGCAGATGGGGCAGTACACGGGCGAGCTAACGGGCGTACCTAGCTTTCAAGCGGGCAAAATCACGCGGTTAAATACATGGCTGTCGGAAAATCAGGCGACTTTGCTCGACAGCTATTTCTATAGCGACTCGCACAATGATTTGCCATTGCTAGAAAAGGTTGCACAGGCTATTGCGGTGGACCCAGATGAGCGCTTGCGGGCTATTGCACAAGAACGCGGCTGGCAGATTATTAGCTTGCGTGATGAGTAAATCAAACTCAATAAAATACAAATAAACATAATAAATTATGCTATTGTGTTGGTGCTATTTATTGAGGAGCAAACAAAATGAACAGACTCGTCTTGATGTTGACCATGGTTTTTGGCGTATTTACAGCCCAAGCGAGTGAGCTGGGTATTACCGTTGAAGAGGCCTACGCCAAAACCCAGCAAGAGAAAAAAGTGTTATTGATTGATGTGCGCGATCCAGTGGAGATTATGTTTATTGGTTCGGCAGAAGCTGCGGATATTAATATTCCATTTATGTTGGTTGACCGCAGCCGTTATAACACCGAGCGCAATATATTCGCGATGGATATCAACCAAAACTTTGCTCAGCAAGTTAAAGATGAGCTGGCTAAGCGTGGGCTGGATGAAAATACCGAAGTCATTACCATGTGTCGCTCAGGTAGCGAGCGCGGTGAGCCTAGCGCCAAGGTGTTGCGGGAGGCCGGCTTGGCCAATGCGCGTTATGTGATTCACGGGTTCCAAGGCGATGCACTCAAAGAGGGCCCGCAGGCGGGGATGCGTTTGCAAAATGGCTGGCAGAATTCAGGTTTGCCTTGGACGCGCACTTTAAATCCAGACAAAATTTACCGCGAAGATCGTTAAGCACGTCATTTACTGAGTCAGCTTGCGCTGGCAGCCCAATTAAGTTAACTTAATTGCCTTCAATGGAGAACAGCATGCAAGTCAGTCTATGTAATCAGCAGCACAGTCATACAGCCAATCGCGCTGTGGCTGCGCCTGTCTGCACTGTAAGCACTACTCAGTATTTTTACGGATATTGGTTTAGCCAAGGGCTAGCCTGATATTCGTATTGGGTGGCCCTACTTTTTAGGGTAGCCCACCACAGAAATTTTAAACCCCGGTAGGCTCCCCAGCCACCGGGGTTTTTTTATGACAATTTTGGAGTTAAGAGCATGAGTTACATCTATCACTATGGTTACGGTTTGAATTGGCGGTTTACTCAGCAGGCAGCATGTGCCACGCATCCACGACAACGAATACAACCCTAGCTATAAGGAATTACACATGAACACTATTAACGCAGCTGTAGCCTCTGAACCGCACGCTCAACAACCCACTGCAGGCTGCTCAACGGTTAGCTATGAATTACCTAACCCCCAGCAGCTACGCCAACAACTGCCTGTATCTGAACAGCTGGCTGAGGTCATTGCGCGCCAGCGCAACGCGGTGCGTGCGGTGCTAAATCAAACCGATAACCGTCTGCTGGTAGTGGTCGGCCCTTGCTCCATTCATGATCCGCAGGCTGCTTTGGATTATGCCCAGCGTTTGGCACAACTGGCGCAGCAGGTTGAGGGTCAGCTGCTACTAGCGATGCGTATTTATATTGAAAAGCCACGTACCACGGTGGGTTGGAAGGGTTTGCTCTACGA
>LFTS01000147.1 GCA_001513435.1 Gammaproteobacteria bacterium DTU040 | reverse complement strand
ACCATGGCCTCATAACAGGCACTATCACCGTGGGGGTGATACTTACCTAATACGTCACCCACGGTACGCGCTGATTTTTTATGCTTTGAATCCGCATCCAGTCCAAGCTCACTCATGGCGTAAACAATACGCCGCTGCACGGGTTTTAACCCATCGCCAATATGCGGCAGAGCGCGATCCATAATTACATACATGGAGTAGTTCAAATACGCTTGCTCGCTAAAATCCGCCAGCGAGCGACGCTCTACTCCATCTAAACTTAATTCAACACCATCAGTCATAATAGGCTTCGCAAAGATTGATTGATTTTATACTTCTGAGACAACGAAAACATTCACGCCCACACAGCGGTTTACACGCTGACCTCAGCCAGATCGCCTTTACTTTCCAACCAGCTTTTGCGGTCGGCGGCGCGTTTCTTGGCCAGCAACATATCCAACATTTCTTCTGCAGCGCTACCGTCATGCATAGTTAGCTGCACCAAACGGCGCGTATTGGGATCCATAGTAGTCTCCCTAAGCTGCGGCGGGTTCATTTCACCCAAGCCTTTAAAGCGTGTCACCTGTGGCTTGCCGCGCTTTTTCTCAGCTTCAATACGCGCCAAGATGGCATCCCTCTCTTCATCATCCAGCGCGTAAAACACCTCTTTTCCCAAGTCAACGCGATACAAAGGCGGCATGGCTACATACACATGCCCGGCATCAACCAAGGCTCTAAAGTGGCGGACAAATAGCGCACACAGCAAGGTCGCAATATGCAAGCCATCTGAGTCGGCATCCGCCAAAATACAAATTTTTCCGTAACGTAACTGGCTTAAATCTTCTGCGCCGGGATCAACACCTATAGCGACAGCAATGTTATGGACCTCCTGTGAGCCCAGCACCACGCTGCCATCCACTTCCCAGGTATTCAAAATTTTGCCGCGCAAAGGCAAAATCGCTTGGTATTCTTTATCACGCGCCTGCTTGGCACTGCCGCCTGCAGAATCACCCTCTACCAAAAACAATTCACTGCGGCTTGGGTCTTGCCCTGCACAATCCGCTAGCTTGCCGGGTAATGCTGGGCCTTGAGTGACCCGTTTGCGCTCTACTTTTCGCGCTGATTTTAATCGCCGACCTGCTTGCTCAATCACCATGTCCGCCAACTGCAAGCCGAGTTCGGAGTGAGTGTTGAGCCAGAGACTAAAGGCATCCTTTACCGCACCGGTGACAAAACCAGCCGCCGTGCGTGAAGAGAGACGCTCCTTAGTTTGTCCAGAAAACTGCGGCTCTTGCATTTTTAGCGATAAAACAAAACTGATACGCTCCCAAATATCCTCTGGGGCCAGCTTAACGCCGCGTGGTAACAGGCTACGAAAATCACAAAACTCACGCAGCGCATCCAATAACCCTTGACGTAAACCGTTTACGTGGGTGCCACCCTGCGCTGTAGGTATCAGGTTAACGTAACTTTCCTGGATACTGTCACCACCTTCGGGCAACCAGAGTAACGCCCACTCGACACGTTCACCCGTCCCCACCAACTCGCCACAAAAAGGCGCCTCTGGCAGACGTGGCCATTGCGCTACCGCATCAGCCAAATACGTACGCAAACCATCCTCATAGAACCACTCTATTTTCTCATCGGTGTTTTTATCATGAAAGCTAATGGTTAAACCCGGGCACAATACTGCTTTAGCCTTCAGCACATGCTTTAAACGACTGATAGAAAACCGTGCGCTATCAAAGTAACTGCCATCGGGCCAAAACCGCACACTGGTGCCCGTATTACGTCGGCCCACTGTGCCAATCACTTCCAGCTCACTGGCTTTAAAGCCATCGCGGAAACTCATCTGATATTCTTGCCCGTCACGGCGCACTCGCACTTCAAGCTGGGTCGACAGTGCGTTAACCACGGATATGCCCACGCCATGTAAGCCGCCAGAGTACTCATAGTTTTTATTGGAAAACTTACCACCGGCATGTAAACGGGTAAAAATCAGTTCAACCCCAGAGATACCTTCTTCCGCATGAATGTCCACCGGCATACCGCGACCGTCGTCAATCACCTCTAAAGACTGGTCTTCATGCAACACCAGCTGAATGCTGCGTGCATGTCCAGCCAGCGCCTCATCCACACTGTTATCGATAACTTCCTGGGCTAAATGATTGGGGCGGGTGGTATCGGTATACATGCCCGGGCGTTTACGCACCGGGTCCAAACCAGATAGAACTTCAATGGCATCAGCGGTGTAGGTAGTGTTGGTCATGCAGGATTCTTTTTGAATGAAGATGAATAGTGAAAATCAGTGTTGATAGTACAGAGAAATGGCCAGAATTCGCCATATAGGAGGCGGCATTCTAGCAGAATTATACACTTAGAGTTGACGCGGCAGAATATGCTTAATACCCGGTAACATCCATATCCGGATGAAACAGGTCGGCAGCAACACGCGAAACACCTGTACTAAAGCGTCCATCATCAAACAGCTTTAACCAACGATAGCCTGGCGCGCAATCGTCTACCGCAAAATCAATACTCTGGGGTTTAAACTGCACACAGGTAGAGGGCGCTGACAGCAAGTGCACATCGTTGCGCAGCGACTCAAACTCTTGATGAATATGCCCCCAAATAACACCTTTGACACTGCTATAACGATCAGTGATGGCCAAAAACTCATCGGCATTACGCAAGCCCAAATTGTTCAGCCACGCACAGCCTATCGGCACGGGATGATGATGCAAGGCTATTAGCACATGCCGTTCTTCAGCAGTATCCAACGCTTGCTCAAGCAGTTGCAGCTGCTCAGGCGTCAAATAGCCAAAAACAGAGCCGTCCACAGACGAGTCCAGCAGGATAATCCGCCAAGCATCTAGATCATAAACAGGCTGCAGCCATTGCGTAGCTTCACTAGAGCTGTGCAACACGCTGCTGACGTCATGATTTCCTGCCATCCAACGCAAGGGCGCGCTGATTCTGCTGACCTGTTCAATAAAGTGCTGGTACGAGTTGGCTGTGCCATCCTGCGAAATATCGCCCGTTCCCAGCACTAATTGCACATCTGGCTGTTCGCTTAATACTTTATCAACCACAGCCCGCAAACTGGAATAGGTAGATATGCCAAGCAAACAACCGTCCGTTTCTTGAAAAAGATGGCTGTCAGTTATCTGCACAATAGTGGTGCTTTTATTTGAATTATTTGGCACTGCCACCACAGGATTACTCCTAATTTAAACGTGCACGGATTATGCAAAGCATCGGATTAAAGCGCAAATTTTAAAAGCTACCCAGTTCACACTAACGTCGCTGAATGTTTTTTGCGTATTAACAGCAAACACGCCTATACTCAGTCGCAGGATGGTATGAACAAATACAATAAAAAATCAATGTATTGCATTCCAAATTTGAAGTTACTTGCATTATGTTATTAACAAACTATGTGTGCACATCCAACTTCAGTGGAGGTTTACCATGGCCAGACCGCAAAAACTTACACATCCCCTGTATGAGTTACTTGTGAACGAAGACGTGCAGGGCTTCAACAACCTGTGCAGAAACTACGAAAGCATCGACTTTCGCGGCGGTGATTTTCGCGGATTAAACTTACGTGGATTAAATGCACAGGGTATTGATTTCAGAGACGCCTATCTGCGCAGTTGCGATCTGCGCGGCATTGACTTTAGAGAGACATTGCTCGAAGGCGCCAGCCTCAACAAAGCACAGATTTCCGGGTGCTATTTCGCTAACCACCTATCTGCCGAAGAAATTCTGATGTCAATTACGGCAGGAACACGCTTAAGGCGCTGTGTTTAACAAAACAATTATGTATATTGCGCAACAAATCACGCAAAAGCCTGCGTGGTGCATTATCATTACGCACCTATATATATTAGGCAGGAAAACCCTCTATGTACTTACTGGGCGAACAGTCGGCCTATGCCGAAACATTAATTCGTCGACTCCAAGGAGTTCCACAACAGCTACTACAAGGCCTAGAGCCTTGTGGTGCTGCGTTAGTCTTTGAGCACAACGAAGACTTATCTCACGTACTGGCTGACAACCAGCTGTATGTAATCAAAACCGGTGTGGTACACACACTGGTTGATCAGCGTCCGCTATTTTATCTGAAAGAAGGCGACTTCATTGGCTTACGCCAAGGACTGGATCTACCTCGATGGCACTACAAACACGAAGACCCAATCAGCCTGATTCCCTATGACCGCCGCGCCGTGTTCAAGCACATCTACTCCTGCGAAGAACGCCAAGAACTATACAACCTATATATCCTAGGCCAGTCCACACTGGCTGTAGATGCTCTAGCGCGCCTCAAGCAGCCTGACATCCACCCACCCACCGGCTTCCAGCACTTTGCTCCCGGCGAAGAGCTTATTCGCCAAGGCGAAATCGCCGAGCACGTCTTTATTATCATCGAAGGGCATGCCGAAGCTTGGGTAGATGGGCAAAAAGTGGGCGATGTTAGTAAAGATGAAATCTTTGGTGCCATGGCCGTGTTTACCCAAGAGTCGCGCACGGCAACGGTAATCGCAACTGAACCCTGTACCGTAATGGTCATCCCTAAAGATCAGTTTCTCTCGCTGATGCAAAGTAACCCACGCATCGCTAACAGCCTCATCGAAAGCATGGCACGCCGCATTGATCTGATGAACAAAGAAATCACCATGTTGCGTGCTCAGGCAGAAACCGCTCCAGCATAAAACAGCATGCAATCAAATACAGGGGGCTATACAATAGCCCCCTGTATTTATTGCAATTGTTAGAGATAATTATGTCCAAGCAGGGTTTACTCTTAGTTAATTTAGGCTCGCCTAAGTCCACCTCAGTGGCTGACGTTAAAACATATTTAAACCAGTTTCTGATGGATCCTTATGTAATCGATCTGCCTTGGCCTATACGCCGCTTACTCGTTTCTCTCATTATTAGCAAACGCCCGCCTGAGTCTGCTCAGGCCTATGCATCTATTTGGTGGCCAGAAGGTTCGCCACTAGTCGTCATCAGCCAACGCTTGTGCGATAAAGTGCGTGAATTATGGTCGCATGGCCCAGTTGAGCTGGGCATGCGCTACGCTGAACCTTCAATTGAAAAAGCACTGTTAGCACTGGTGGAACAAGGGGCAAAAAGCATTGTTTTGGCACCGCTGTATCCGCACTTTGCCGACAGCACCACCACAACAGCGATTGAGGAAACTCAGCGTATTATTGCTAAGCACAGCTTGAATATTAAGCTAAAAATCTTGCCTGCCTTCTACGCTGACCAGCCCTACCTTGATGCGCTGCTGTCCACGACACAACCCAGTTTGGCGCAAGACTTTGACCATCTATTATTAAGTTTCCATGGTCTGCCAGAACGCCATTTACGCAAACTTGATCCAACCAAATCGCATTGCTTATCTGGCCCAGACTGCTGCAAAACCGCACCACAAGAAGTGCTAGACACCTGTTACCGTGCTCAATGTCTCCGTAGTGCAGAGTTATTTGCCGAGCAAGCGGGGCTTAAACCTGCGCAATGGTCGGTCTCTTTTCAGTCCCGCTTAGGGCGCGCTAAATGGATTGAGCCTTACACCGAAACCCATCTGTATGAGCTGGCACAACAAGGCGTCAAGAGGCTGCTAGTGATGTCACCAGCTTTTGTCGCTGACTGTGTAGAAACCTTAGAAGAATTAGCCATCCGTGGGCGCGAACAATTTATAGCTGCAGGCGGTGAATCGCTGGAACTGGTTCCCTGCTTAAACGACGATCCCGTCTGGGCGCAAGCGCTGGTGCAGCTGTGTGAAGCGCTTTAATACGCTGCTCAGCTACCACAGCTCGCTAGACTCTTTTTTCTCGCTGTAAACGCGTAATAATACGATCGAGCGAATTTGCAAACGCCTGTTTGTCCTGCTCGGAATAACCGCGCGGGCCACCGGTCATCTGCCCTGTATCACGTAAATCGGTAAACAAATTACGTAACGCTAGGCGCTCACCCATATTCTTATCACTAAACTCATTGCCGCGCGGGTCCAGCACCGCCACTGAGTTTTTTACCAGTCGGTCAGCCAAGGGGATATCACTGCAGATCACCAGCTCATTGGGCTGAGCATGCTCCACAATATAATCATCGGCTGCATCTGGACCACTGGGCACGACTATCAATTGCACACAGGCAAAAGGCGGCTTAGCTTGCGCTTGCCCTGCCACCATCAGCACTTCAAGATTACGCTTAAGAGCAAACTTAACCACCAAGTCACGCGCCAAACGTGGGCAAGCATCGGCATCAATCCAAACACGCATCAAACTATTCCTCAGTATCGGGCGTAGGCGGCAACGGCGGCGGTAAAGGGCCACTCGCACCTCGCCAGCGACGTACGACTTTTTGAAAAAACAAACTATTGGGTATCTGTAGCAAAGCACCTTGGTTTTCTACAGTGACATCCTCCAGCGTGGTGTAGAGCATATTGATTGCCACCACCCGTCCACGTACACCTAGCTTATCCGCACTTTCCAGCACTTCAACGGTATCACCGATACGAAAAGGTCCGACCGTAATAATAAGCGTGGCGCAAAACAAGTTCGACAACACACTCCAGGCCGCAAAAAACGCTATTGCAGCAACCGCCGCAAAACCTGTGATTGCTGTCCATAAAGCGTTAGCAGACACACCCAGTCGTTCTAAAATAAGCAAAAACGCACTGCCAAGAATCAACCAGCGCAAGGCTCCACGTAACGGAATCAGCATGCTTGGCGGCATGTGATAGCGTTCGGCAACACGGGTAACCGCTTGACCCAACAGTCGTTGCGCCAGCCAGGCTAAAAAAACAATTAATAAAATACGCCCGCCGGGAATTAGAAAATCCATCCACTCAGCAGTCCATTCCTGTAGCCAACTTTCGTCCATGCGCTACCTCCACTTAATGATCATT
>LFTS01000177.1 GCA_001513435.1 Gammaproteobacteria bacterium DTU040 | reverse complement strand
CGGGTGTGCCAGTCAGTTGCCTGCTGGTATTGGTGGGCTGCATTCAGCAGGCGTGCCTCGTGGAAGTGGGGCGCAATCAGCTGCGCACCGACGGGCAGTTGCTCCAGCAAACCAACCGGCAGGGAGAGGGCGGGTAAGCCAGCTAAATTGGCCGCTACAGTATAGCGCTGGGTTATAAAATCAGCGTTAGCATCCACATTGGCGTTGACTGCACGAGGCAAATCAGCGCTGGTGGGACTTAAAATCAGGTCCACCTGCTTAAAGGCCTCCATGTAATCTTGCTTGACTAAGCGGCGAATACGCTGGGCTTGGACATAGTAATCTTGATATTGCTCAGCTGAGAGGTAGTAAGCACCCAGCAGGATGCGGCGCTGCACCTGCTCGCCTAGGCCTTCACTGCGGCTGCGTTGATACATATCAGCCAAGTCACGTGGATTCTCGCAGCGGTATCCAAAGCGCACGCCATCAAAGCGCGACATATTAGTCGAGGCTTCAGCGGTGCCAATGATGGTGGCAATGGCGACGACGTGTTCTGCGTGTGGCAGTTCGATATCAACCAAGGTGGCGCCCAGTTGCTGAAGTTGTTCGGCGCTGGCGAGTACGGCCTCGCCGATTTGGCTGTTTAAATCGCCGTTAAACAAGGCAGGCGCGATACCGATGCGCAGACCGGTCAGCGGCTGATTTAAGGTGCTGCTGTAATCCGGCACAGCTTCTTGTGCGCTGGTAGAGTCGCGCTCATCAAAACCGGCGCAGACGTTTAACAGCAGGGCGCTGTCTTCGGCGGTGCGGGTTAAAAAGCCGGCTTGGTCAAAACTTGACGCATAGGCGGTCATGCCCCAGCGTGATACACGTCCATAGGTGGGTTTTAAGC
>LFTS01000218.1 GCA_001513435.1 Gammaproteobacteria bacterium DTU040 | reverse complement strand
AGCTCTGGAGCGCGCCAAATCCAGTGCTCAACGCCGATAACGCCTTCCATTGCACCCGGGCCAGCACCTTCGATAGCCGTTTGAATTAAGTGCGGCACAACGATTTGCATTTTTTTCGTTAAACCCATGGAGTGGGCGATGCGCATGGCGCGTACCAAATCCTTGCCGTAAAGCACTAAAGCAAGAACCTGGGCATCACTGTGCTGCACCTGAGTGAGTGCATCGATAAAATCTGATTGCTTGGAGCTAGGAAAAGGCACGAGAATACGTGTGTGTTTACCCGTGTCGGTCGTGTTGGTGTTGGCTCTAATGGCAGATTCTGCGCTATGCCCCCAGCTATAGTCGGCTGTGATGTAAGCGTATTTTTTATTTGGGAAATGCTTGGATAAATAGCGTCCTAGTGCTTGACCTGTCATGGTAGCACTCGAGCTTTCGCGGAAAATGTATTTATGCCCGTTTTCTACGGTCACATCATCGGCATAACCGATGGTGGCAAAATATATCGTCTTACCTTGCTGCGCACGTTTACCTGCCGCGACTGCTTCTGCGCTGGAAACGCTACCGAAAACCATGGCAGCGCCATCGCGAATAAACTGGTCAACGTTATTGGCTGCTTTTTCAGGTCGTGCAGAGGAATCACGACTGTTAAGTTGTACGGAGTGTCCGAGCAGTCCACCCTGTGCATTAATTTCTTCAATGGCCATTAATGCGCCGCGCATCTGCGCCAGACCTTCTTCCTTGTAAGCTCCGGTGCGAGGATAAGTCAGTCCGATTATTACCGATTCAGCTGCAAACGCTAGAGTGTTTGTACAGAGGTAAAGAGCGCTTAAAATTATTATTCTAAACAAGGCATGCTCCTTGGGAGTTGTTGCTATTGATTTACGTTTAAGCATATTGAGCTTGCTGGTTTGCAGCAATAGCCAGATGCTGACCATTAGTCGTATTTTGGTCGCTTTTTTCGATGAGCTGTTAAGTGGTCCGCACAATTGTGTAGTGGCAATTACACAGCACGGACTGCTTGCGCAGGCACGCCAAATTTACTATGAGGTTATAACCAAACAATCTACTGATTTATGGCTTTGAATACCGTTTAAGCAGGATTATCGTTATCATGGATGCATTTTTTGATGCACTTGGAAACCCTATGCACGTTCAATATCCCACTTTAGCCGATTGTATTGGCAACACGCCTTTGGTGCGTTTGCAGCGTCTTGGCCAGGAGTCAGGTAATACGTTGTTAGTTAAGCTTGAAGGCAATAATCCCGCTGGTTCGGTAAAAGATCGTCCAGCACTGTCCATGATCGAGCGCGCTGAGCGTCAGGGACGTATTCGGCCGGGTGATACGCTTATTGAAGCAACCTCGGGCAATACCGGTATTGCGTTGGCGATGGTGGCGGCTATCAAAGGCTATCGCATGGTGCTGATTATGCCGGAAAGCTCCACAGCTGAGCGTAAAACCGCGATGACAGCCTATGGCGCGCAGTTGATTTTAGTGGAGTCTATGGAAGCAGCGCGTGACTTAGCATTGGCAATGCAAGCGGACGGGCAGGGTAAGGTGCTGGATCAGTTTGCTAACCAAGATAATCCTCGTGCGCATTATCAGGGTACTGGTCCAGAAATATGGCAGCAAACCCATGGCCAAATCACCCACTTTATTAGCGCTATGGGCACGACCGGCACCATTATGGGCGTGTCGAAATACCTTAAAGAGCAAAATTCGGCGATTCAAATTATCGGTTTACAGCCCGATGCC